>NZ_JBFRCL010000030.1:0-107160 GCF_040965695.1 Paraburkholderia sp. BR10937 | reverse complement strand
GCGGGAGCGGCTGAAGTCTCTTCCCAACGAAAAACGACCCGGCCGCGCATGCGACCGGGTCGTCAAGTCCCGCCCCTCGCGTTACTCCGTTCGGTACCTTAAAAAAGACCTTAACTGAACGGCATTACCCCCTTGACGTAGGTCTCGGGGGTTCGCGCTGATCAGTCGGGGTTATAGTCGCGAGCGAGCCAGGCAGTACGCACTCAGAGATCGGTGGCCGCCAGTGTGATGCGCTCGTTGACGAGTAGAGGATATCGATGCTCGATTACGCGAACGAGCCTCGATTTATTGAGCGCAAATGCCAGCATGAGTTGTTTCGGGGACCCGTCCGTCGCACCCAGCTTATCGCAAAGGACCTCGCGAGGGAGTGAATAGGCGCAATATCCCCACCCAAACCGGTAAGCCGAAAACCAGACGGACGAGTCCGCGGCCAGGATGGGCTCGGTGAGGTGAGCAGTTGGCTGATTCATGATTGTTGTACCTCCCACGCAAGCGTCGTTACTGGAAATGCGCCGCTGCTGCGGATGCCGGAATACGCGGCTGGACGGGGAATGCCGTCTTGATCACGCTCACGCGATCGGCCACGCGCCTCGGGTAGTCTCTAGCGCCACCACTATAGCGCAGAAGCGCGTCATGAACGTCCCCATCGGAAGCCTCGATGTAGTCGCGCAGGATCGACGACCCGATGCTGACGTTGGTGCCCGCGTCGGTCAGATCGGAAGCACGAAGCACGATGTCCCTGTGCTGCGACGGCAGGATCTGCATGAGCCCCCTGGCGCCGGCGACACTCACGGCGAAGCGGTCGAAATTCGATTCGACGGCGATGACCGCGAGCAGCAGAATCGGCGAAATCGTGTCGCGTCGTGCAGCTTGCAGCACCGCCTCGCCGATTTTCAGCGCATCGTGCAGGCCGATATGAAACCGCAAGTTCAACATCGTCGCGATGTCTTCGGCTGTCGGTATGCCCTGTGGGACGGCGTCATAGGCGGGTCCGGTCGGCACAACGACCGATGCGTCGGCCCCATAGGTCGTTCCGTTGAACGCACCACCCACCAGGAGCGCCGCCAGAACGAGCGCGCGAAGGCCACGCGAACGAGCGCCTCGCCGATCACCGGGATTGTTGTTCATTTGCGTTAGCGCTTTACTTGTCAAACTCCTTGAAAGGCTACGCCGGTCGACCGAACAATTTCAGAAAAAGATGACGCTCTTACGAAAAATTTGCGTAAACACGCGTGGGCAGAGCGCGGGGACCGCTCAATGCGAAATGCTCTCCAGCGACTTGCCGAGCGTGCGGGGCCCCATCAGGCCGATGGACACCATCACGAGCGCCATCGCCCCCGCGATGAAAACGAACACGCCTGTCACGCCGAACGCCTTGAGCGTAAACGCGATGACGAAGGAACTGAACACCGCCGAGAGACGGCTCCACGAGTAGACGAAGCCCACGGCGCGCGCGCGGACGGCCGTGGGGTAAAGCTCCTGCTGATAGGTGTGATAGGTAAACGAAATGATGTTGCCGGCGAGCGTCAGCAGCACGCCGAGCGTCACGATCGCGACCGCCGCCGACGCCTGGCTGAACAACAGACCGCTCACGATATTGATCGCCGCCATGCCGACGATCACATGCTTGCGCTCGAAGCGGTCGGCAATCCAGTAGCCAAGCAGCGGACCCAGCGGCGCAGCGAGACCGATTACCGTGGTGTACATGAGGCTCGACGTGACCGTAATGCCCTGCTTCACGAGCAACGTGGGCACCCAGTTCGCAAAGCCGTAAAAGCCCACCGTCTGGAAGATATGGAAGACGATGAGCATAACGGTGCGTTTGCCGTACGGCGGCTTCCACATGTCCGCGAACCCCGCTTTGCGCGGCACCGGGTCGGCTGGGCCGACTGCAGGCAGCGGCGCACCGTACTGCCGTGCCACCTTTGCTTCGAGGTCCGCCAATACCGCTGCGGCTTCGTCGGTGCGCCCTTTACTCGCGAGCCAACGCGGACTCTCGGGCAGATTGCGCCGGAAGTACCAGACAAAGAGTGCACTGATGCCGCCCAGCAGCACGACCCAACGCCAGCCATCGAGCCCCAGCGGCGCACGCGGCACCAGAAGCCACGAAAGAAACGCCACGACCGGCACCGCCGAAAAGCCGATCGCCTGGCACACGGCGAACGCCCTGCCGCGCAGGTGTTTGGGCGCAAGCTCGGAGAGGTACGTGCCGATCGTCACCAGTTCGACGCCGATGCCCAGTCCCGAGACGAAACGCCAAAGATTCAGGCCGCTCGCCGTATCCTGGAAGGCCATGACCGTGTTCGCCGCGACGTACCACAGCAGCGACCACGTGAAGATGGCGCGCCGCCCGAAGCGGTCCGCGAGGAAGCCGCACGCGGCCGTGCCGATGAAGAGGCCGCAGAACAGCGCGGCAATGAAGCTCGCCACGCCCGAAGTGCCGAAGAGGCCCGGCGTGGTCGAAGTGAGAATGCCGCTCTTGACCAGACCCGGTGCGACATAACCGGTGAAGAGCAGATCGTACAGTTCGAAGAAGAACCCGAGGCTGAGCAGCAAGATCAGCTTCCATACCGCGCGCGTGGCCGGAAGCCGGTCGAGACGGGCCGATATCGCGCCGTACTGCGCGCTGCCGTCGGCAGCCGCATTTGCATCGACGGGTGTTCCATGGTCAGCGGCCCGCAGATTCGCCGCGCCCTCCAGAATGGCCATGTCTGTCTCCAATGTAGTAGTTCGAATCAATTGTTTGTGGCACCTGGCTCACGGATATCGCGCTTTCAATTCGTCAAATGAAGCGATCTCTCCCGCGAGCGCGCTCGCCGCAACCGTCGGCGGACTCGCGAGCCACACACGGCCAGGCCCCGAGCGCCCCGGGAAATTGCGGTTGATCGCGCTGATCGTGACCTGGCCCGCGTCGACGGATGCCCCCGGTCCGCAATTGGCGCACGCACCGCATGAGGGCTGCAGGAGTATGACGCCCACCTGCTCGAAGGCCGCGATATAGCCGCGTCGCACGCAATAGTCGCGCACGTCGGACGTGCCGAATTGCAGGTAGAGCTTCACGTCTGCAGGTACGCGTAGGCCGCGCGCCGCCGCCCACGCCAGCACTTCGTGGTAGTGGTCGAAGTCTTCGCGCTTGCCCGCCGTGCACGAGCCGCCATAGGCGATGTCGATGCGCGGCCTCGCTTCGAGTTCATGCAGTGCGACGCCGTTGCCGGGGTCGCCAGGCGCGGCGAGCATGGGCGAGAGGTGAGCGCAGTCAATATCGATGACTTCGGCATACACAGCGTCCGGGTCGCTGCACATCCACGGCTCGATGGCGAACTCGATGCCGCGCCGCGCCCGCAAAAAACGTACGGTTTCTTCATCGGGTGCAACGATGCCCGTGAAGCCACCCAGTTCCGCCGTCATGTTCGTGAGCGTCGTGCGCTCGTCAGTGCTCAATCGCGCGACCGCGGAGCCGGCGAACTCGAACACTTTTCCCACGCCTGCGCCGGCGCGAATGCCGGGCTGCGCGAGCAGGTGCAGCACGAGGTCTTTCGCCGTCACACCTGCGGGAATAGAGCCGTGGAAATTCACGCGCAACGACTGCGGCACCGTCATGCGCACCGCGCCCGTCACGAACGCATTCGCCATGTCGGTGGTACCCACGCCGAACGCGAGACACCCGAGCGCCCCGCTATGCGGCGTATGCGAATCGGTACCGACGACGACCTGCCCCGGCAATGCATAGCGCTCGGCCATCATTGCGTGCGAAATGCCCTCGGAGCCTTCGCGAATGCCGCCGTCCAACTCGCTCGAATAGCCGTGATTGCGCAAACCATAGTCGTGCGCGAATTGCCGGTGCGCCGCCGAAAGCTCGCGCACATCGGGCAACAGTCCATTGCGCACATGCAGCTCGCTCTTATGCGAATAGGAAAGGTGATCTTCGAACACCAGTATGGTCTCGGGACCGTGCAGCGAAAGCGGATTGCCGAACGTGGCATGCAGCATGTGCGCTGCCATCCCCGTGTAGTACTCGTGGATGAAACGCCAGTCCGCGCGCACGAAAGCGCCCGCGCCCGGCGTGAGCGAGTCGCCTGTGTGCTCCGTGCGCAATACATGGCGTGCGAGGATTTTTTGCGCGAGTGTGAGCGGTGCGTACTGTGCGCGATGCGTGGCTTGCGCAATTTGCCGCATGGATTGCGCGCCGTATTTCAACAACCCGCCGCTGCGCAGAATCGAAGCCGCAAGGCCGTCGCGGGAGGCAACCAGCTCCTCGATATCGACCGGTTCGCCACGCCGGATGCGCTCGATCAGCCCGAAATCCGTCGACGTGAACAGGCCGATGTTGTCGGCGTTCTGCCGATAAATGCGCTCGAAACTGCGCGCGATGACGAGCCGGATGCCCGCACGGAATTCGGCCAGCGGGCTGTGCTCGCGCGACGATCCCTTGCCGTAGCGATTGCCGGCCACGGTCACGCTGAATCCGCCATTCCGTACGGAATCCATACCAACAGGATTGCGCCCGCCGGCCTGAAAGCCAAGGTAGGGCACGCGGCCGAGGCGATCGTCGAAGCGCGTGAGCACGCTCATCGGCGTGATCTCGTCGGTCGAGACGTCGTCTCTCAATGCGCCCGGCGTCACGCCTTGCAGATCGGCGCCGTTCAATTGCCGCTCGACCTGCTCCGGGTCATTGCAAAGAAACAGTACGCGCCCAGTCGATTCCAGTATTGCCATCCAATTTCTCCTTGAGGGGAAATCTAGACGGCGGCGGGCGGCGCGATGAAGTGCTCGATCGGCAAAGGGGGCATCGCCGCTCGCGATGTCCTCGTTAACCCTCGCGCTGGACGAGCGTGTCGATCAAGGCTTGCACGGCCCGCAGGCGCGGCGACTTGCGCAACGCGTGCAGTTGCAGACTGCGGCTCGTCGCCCAGGGCTCGTCGAGCGGCCGGCGCACGAACCCCGGCGAGCCCGCGAAGGCCGACGCCGCGCTGGTCGGCACGATGCAGATGCCGAGCCGCGCCTCGACCATGCGGCATTGGGCGTCGAAGCTGTTGACCGTCACCGGAATCCTGAGCGGCACGCGCGCAGCGGCAGCGCGCTCCTTGAGGATCTGGTCGAGCGAGCCGCCCGCCTGCAGGGCCACGAGCGGAAAACGCAGCACGTCCTTGAACGTGAGTGCGGACATGGCGGCCAGGTCGTGCTCGGGCGGCAGCACGACCATGAGCGGGTCGTCGGCGAAGTGCCACGAATCCAGCCCGCCGGGAATCCTGGCGCTGGCGGAAATCCCCACGTCCGCGCGATCTTCCATGCAGGCCCGCACGACCTCGTCGCTGATCTGTTCGGTCAGGGCGATCTGCACGAGGGGGTAGCGCGCCTGAAAGACCTTGAGCCGCTCCGGCAGAAAACCAACGATGGCGGACGCGTTGGCGAACAGGCGCACCACACCCGCCACCTCGCCGCTGAGCGACTGGACTTCGCGCGCCAGCGACTGCAACTGGTCGTGCACCGCCACGGCGCGTGAAAACGCGTGACGGCCCGCCTCGGTCAACTCGACGCCCGACGACGAGCGAATGAGCAAGGGCAGCCCCATCGCCGCTTCCAGATCCGCCATGCGGCGGCTCAGTGCCGAAGGCGCGATGTGATTGCGGCTGGCCGCCCGCGCAATGGAGCCTTCCTCCACCACCGAAATGAACAGCTCGAGGCTATAGGGATCGATTCGCATGCCCGCAATAATATCAGCAGAGTCAATTAACGTCCGACCCGATTAAATCAGAAAGGAAATTAAAAGGGAAATATAGACCAAAGAATTAATTACATCCGCACACTTCAGACCGTGCCAGAACTGCCGATATTGCGGGCAATAGCAGGCGAAACACGCAATCCATGCAGTAAGCATTACCTCCTTGATTTGATGTAATTAATACCTTGCTATTGGCGGAAATTGACTAAGTTTCGGTAATTGAAACTGGAGACAATTCGTGTGACATTTTGTTACGTCTGATTTTCACATGTCAGGGGGAATTATCGGTAATATCCGCCGCGCATCTGACTTCAAGCAGTGACTTCGTAATCTTCGTCCGAAAAAATTGCGCACGTCTCCCCTCCTTCAGGGATCCAGCGCAGGGCCGAAATTCCCGACGGGGCAGCCGTAGCGAGGGTGCAATATTTACCCGCGCGAAAGCAAAAGGACAGATACGCAGGTTCGCGCAATAGCGCGAGCCGCGCGGCGCACGTAGCGGGCGCAGGGCTCATCGAGCCGTTGTGCAGCGGCCGTTCGTTAAATCTCATTCTTCAGACCTTAGCCAGCATCTGGGCGCGCATCGCGCACCTTCGCCGGCTGGGCGTCGTTTTGTCTTTTTTTTCTTCGATCGATGAAACTCTTCTATCTCTTGCTGTCGTCGTCGCTATTCCTCGCGGCGTGCGGCGGCGGTTCCGGAAGCTCCGGCACGGAAGCGACCAATGCCTCGGCCACGACACAAAGCGCGAGTGACGCGGCCGCCACGGACGCCAGCGCGAATGCGGCCACCACCACGCGCGGCACGCTGCACTGCGGCTCCGCCGTGAAATCGAGCGCGAGCTCCAGCAGCGAGCTGGTGAGCGCCGATACGCCGACCACGCAGAGCGGCCGTATCTTCGCCTCGGGTACGGCGTTCCCCCTCGCATTCACCACCAATGCACCCGCAGCCGACACGGTGAACTGGTCGATCAGCGACCATCTCGGCAAGGTGGTCACGAGCGGCAGCCTGCGCGTGACGGCAGGCCCGCAGACCACCACGCTGAGCTGCACGTCCACGCTCGCAGGCTACTTTTCCGTGACCGCCAGGCTCGCCACCGCCGGTGGTCAGCTCCCTGAACTGGGCACCCGCCCCGCCGGCACCGCGACCTTCGGCGTGCTGCCCAATCTGGCCGGCATCGTGCCGACGGTGACGTATCCGCATCAGGACCTGCACCGCTTCGGCATGCAAGGCGAAGACGACAACACTTCCGTGCTCTCCTCGCTCGGCATCTCGTGGACCTATGACCACCGCGAGCTATACAACATGGAGCCGAATGGCCCCAACACCTTCAACCCGAACGCCAACAACCTCGACCCGTTCTACACCGCGGGCAACGTGATGCGGCTCGTGCGTCTGGACGGCATCCCCGCCTGGGCGAGCCCGAACGGCGCGTTCGAGGACGAAGCCCTGCCGCCGAGCAACCTCTCGTACTACCAGAACTACATGAGCCGGATCGGTACGGAATCGAACCTCATTCGGACGACTTACTTTCCGAAGCAGGCGTCGAATTACTACCAGCTCACCTGGGAACCGGACGCCCAATGGCAAGGCAATGACACGCAATTCGTGCAGCTCTATCAGGCCGTCTATCAGGGTATTCACTCGACCGATCCACACGCAGTCGTGATGGGGCCGACCGATACGGCGCCGTCCGGCACCGCCGATCACCTCAAGGCCCTCGCGCCGCTCGGCTACGCGCAGGACATCGACGGCGTGACGACGCACGGCTACTACGACATCAACGGCAGCTCGCCTTCGTTCCCGCCCGAGCGTCAGGAAACCGATCCGGCCAACGCGTCCGGCTCGCTGATGGGGCAAATGCGTGCGCTGCGCAGCGAAATGGCGGCTGACTACAAGCCCGGCATGAAGCTGTTCAGCACGGAGCTTGGCATCAGCTACGACAACGGTTCGTCGTACGGTCCCAACTATCCGACCGGCAATATCCTGTACGCACAAGGCGCGGTAGTGGCCCGCAGCCACCTGATCATTCTGGGTGAAGGCGCTGATCAAACCTGGATCTTCTACGGTGCGGACTTCCCGGGCCTCGTGGGCTACGGCACGTTCTTCGATCTCGCCGACGCACAGGGTCAGTATGGCGCGCAGAACATCAGCCCGAAGCCCGCGGCGATGTCCGTCGCGGCGATGACGCGTATTCTCGACGGCTCCAACACGCTCGGTCCGGTGAAGATGACGCCTTCGGGTGTCTACGCCTACGCGTTCCAGCAGCTCAACAACGGCGCGGTCATCACGGCCCTCTGGACGCACAACAACAGCGTGTGGAGCGCGAGCGCCGGCTACAGCTCGACCTATAGCGTGGGCTACAGCCTCGCGGTGGATGCACCCGGCACGAGCGGCACGGTCACCGTGCTCGACGAAATGGGCAATCCGACGACGAAGAACTACACCAACGGCAAGGTCGCGCTGAGCCTGACCGAATCGCCGGTGTATGTGATTTCGCAGAACGCTTCGGTGGCCAGCGCCAATGCGACGCTGCCCACGGGCTACGTGCCGAACTGAGCGAACTGGGCGGCCGCCTGGCCGCACGAAAACGCCGGACCCTGAGGCGCCCGGCCCGCGGACACTGTTCCGCGGGCCGGGCGCCTCTTTCGTACAGGCGGCGAGGCATGCTTGTGCGAACCCTGGTGTGAGACGACGCCGCGCTTCCTGATGTGCAAATTTTCGACGCAGCGACAGAAATGAACGAAAATGCTGCGAACCCACTGGAAAGCAACATGAAACGACTGTTACTCGCCGCACTCACCGCCGCCTCGTTCGCGACCTGCGCTCATGCGCAAAGCGACGCGACCGGCTCGTTCGCCACCCCCGCAGGCACGGTGCAGTTCGTGCGCGACGACCGCGACTTCGTGGCGGTCCTCGGCAAGGATGTTTTCGACCGCTTCGACGCGAAGACGCTCGCCCATTTCGACGAAGTGGGCCGCGACAACAGCACGATTACGCGCATGCTCGTGCAGACCGCCTACGGCCCCGTGCTGTACGACTTTCGCCACAATCCGCCGCTCGTGCAGCACGTGAGCACACACATGACGATCAAGCGCGTGTTCTGGCAACCCGACGAAGTCGTGATGCAAGGCTCGGAAGGCTGGTTCCGGCTCAAGAACGGCGCGCTCACCAAGCTGCAATCGTCGACGACCACCTACCGCACCAACTAGCCCGGTCAGGCGTCTTTGTCGTCCTTGTCGTCGCCCTGCGAGTCGCGGTCCGCGATCTTCAGCTGACGCAGCTTGTGATACAGCGTTTTCTTCGGCATCCCAAGCTCCTCGCTCGCCTGGGCGACGTTGCCGTGATGGCGGCGCAGCGTGTTCTCGATCAGCATCCGCTCGAAATACGCTAGCTGGTCCGCCAGCGTCTCCCCTTTCACGGTAGCCGCGCCTGCGGAAAGCAGGCTGTCGCCGGTCAGCCCGAGCACGAAGCGGTCGGCGACATTCTGCAGCTCGCGCACGTTGCCGGGCCATGCGTGCGTCATGAGCTCGGACACCTGTGCAGCGGTCACGACCGGCGCCGGCGTGCCGAAACGCCGCGCGGCGGCGAGCACGAAATGCTCGAACAGCAGGGGGACGTCCTCGCGCCGCTCGCGCAGCGGCGGCAATTCGATCTGTGCGACGTTCAGCCGGTACAGCAGGTCGGCGCGAAAGCCCCCTTGCGCAGACACTTCGGCGAGGTCGGCCTTCGAAGCGGCAACGATCCGGCAATCCACCGGAATCAGCTCGTTTGCGCCGAGGCGCTCGACCACACGCTCCTGCAGCACGCGCAACATCTTGATCTGCAGCGGCATCGACATCGTTTCGATCTCGTCTAGAAAGAGCGTGCCGCCATTCGCCCATTCGATCTTGCCCACGCGCTTCTTGATCGCGCCCGTGAACGCGCCCGCCTCGTGCCCGAACAGTTCGCTCTCGAACACCTGCTCGGGCAAACCGCCGCAGTTCAGCGCCACGAAATGCGCGTCGCGCCGCGCGCTGAAGTCGTGCAGGCTGCGGGCGATCAGTTCCTTGCCGGTGCCCGTTTCGCCGGTGATCAGCACCGACACGGAGGTATCCGCGAGACGCAGAATCTTCTTGCGGACCTCCGCCATGGCCGGCGACTTGCCAAGCACCAGCGCCTCGATGCCCTGCCAGTTGTGCAGCGAAGCGCGCAGGCCCTCGACTTCGAGCGTGAGCCGCCGTTTCTCGACCGCGCGCGCCACGCGGCCCGCGATCACATCGGAGGAGAAGGGCTTTTCGATGAAGTCATAGGCGCCCACGCGCATCGCGCTGACCGCCGTCGAAATGTCCGCATGCCCGCTGATCAGCAGCACGGGAATTTGCGGGTCGATCGCCATCACGTGATCGAGCAGTTGCAGGCCGTCGATGCCCGGCATGCGCACGTCCGAGACGATCACGACCGGCGCGCCCGGCGCGATGTCGGCATACGCATCGGCAGCGGACGCATAGGCGCTCACCGGAAAGCCCGCGAGCGCCACCGCCTGCTCGACGCCGATGCGGACGTTCTCGTCATCCTCGACGACCAGCACCCGAATCTCATCTGCCATGTTCTGTCCTTTGCGGCTCGGCTGCCGCGAATTCGATCGTGAAGCGGGCTCCGCCTTCGTCGCGATTCGTTGCGGCGATTTTCGCGCCAAAGCCTTCGACGATGCGCGACGTGATCGCGAGCCCGAGCCCGAGGCCTTGTCCGCGCGGCTTGGTCGTCACGAACGGCTCGAACAGGTGCGCCAGCACATCTGGCGCGATGCCGGGGCCGCTATCCTCGATCGTGAAGCGCACGCGGCCTTGCGCGTCGGGCTCACCCGCCTCGATCGCGATCACGCGCGCGCTCGCGTCGCGCACGGCGTCGAGCGCATTGCCGAGCAGATTGACGATCACCTGCTGCAGTTGACTCGACTCCGCATACACCGTCGTGCCCTGCGCGATCCGCACGTCGAGCCGCACCGCTTCGTCGCGAATGCGCGACTCGTAGATGAGGCGCGCATGCGCGACGGCTTCGCCGAGCGACACCGCCACGCGCTCCACTTCCGGCTTGCGCGCAAACGCCTTCAGCTCGCTCGTCAGCACCGCCATGCTGTCCACGAGGCGCCCGACGCGCTCGAGATTGGCATTCGCCTGGGCGCCCTGATTGCGCTCGAAGAAGGTACGCGCATTGTCGCAGAGCGTGCGGATCGCGACGAGTGGCTGGTTCAGCTCGTGCGTGAGTCCCGCCGCCATCTGGCCGATCACGGCGAGCTTGCCGGCATGCACGACCTCCTGCTGCGTGGCGCGCAGGCGCTGCTCGGTGCGTTCGCGCTCGGCGATCTCGCGCTGCATCTGCGCGTTCGCTTGCGTGAGCGCGGCGGTCCGCTGCGCCACGGTCGTTTCCAGCTGGTCGTTCGCGCGCCGCAAGGCTTCTTGCGCCTTGAGCTTCTCCACGATCACGCGGCGGCGCTGCACCGCATACAGCGCGTAGAGCGCGGCGATCAGAAAGACACCCGTCACGAAGGCGAACGCGAGCCGTTGCTGCCGCCGCGCGCCGGCCGTGTCGAGCAGCACCATGATCGTGTCCTGCCCTTGCGGCGCGGGTCGCGACATCACGAGAAAGCGGGCCGTACGGCCCGCGCGGCGCAGGTCGGGGAAGATGCCGATCCACGCGCTGTCATTCCAGTCGCCCACGCGCCGGTATTGCAGCGCCTCGACGATGCGGCCCGCGTATTGGCGCGACGCCTGGATGTCGCGCTGCTGCGGCTCGGTCATCGCGCGCATGGCGCTGAATTTCCATTCGGGCTGGGTCGAGATCACGATCACGCCGTTGCTGTCGACGACGATCGCCGCCTCGCCAGGCGTGCGCCACGCGGATTCGAGCGCGTCGACGCTGACCTTCACCGCCGCCGCGCCGATCGCCGTGTCGCCGTCGTGAATCGCATTCGCAAAGTACAGCCCCGGAATGCCGGTGTTCGTGCCGATGCCGAAGAAGCGGCCGCGGCCCTGCGCGAGCGCGTCCTTGAAGTACGGCCGGTACGACACGTTGGTGCCGACGAAGCTGACCGGCTGGTTCCAGTTGCTCGCGGCGACCACCGTGCCGTGCGCGTCGATCACGTCTACCGCGCCGCTGCCCACATCGCTGTTGACCGCTTCGAGATAGGCATCGACCGCGGGCAGCATGCCGTGCGCTGCAGCGGGCGGCGCCTTGAGCAACGCGCGCACGCTGTCCTGGCGCGCCACGAGCGCGGGGACCATCTCGAAGCGTCCCAGCTCGCTTTGCAGGCTCGCCGCGTAGAGATCGAGCCGATGCTCGCCGACGTCGGCCAGCGCGTCGATCGCGCGGTTCCATGCGAACTCCACCGCGGCGGCGGCCGCACCGACATACAGCACGGCCGCCGCCGCCCATCCCCACCATGGAATGCCCTTGTAACGCATCTGCACGTTCGCCCTCGTCGATTGGCTGCCGCCAGACGGCGGGTTCAGCGGATACCGCGCGCCGGGTGCACCGGCGCCACGATCGCGAAGGCGCGCGCAACGGCGCGTCATGCGCCGAAATGCGCGAGCAGGATGAGCGTCACGGTCACGACGATGGCGCCGCCAATACGCGTGGCGATCTGCGCGAACGGCATGAGTTGCATGCGGTTCGCGGCGGTGAGGATCGCCACGTCGCCGGTGCCGCCCTGGCCGCTGTGGCACGCGTTCACGATTGCGGTGTCGATAGGGTACATCTTCATCAGGCGGCCCACCACGAAGCCCGTGCCCATGAGCGTGACCACGGTCGCGGCGATCGTCACGACATTGACGAGCGTGAACGCGGCCATGAGCTTGTCCCACGGCGTCATCGCGACGCCGATCGCGAACAGCAGCGGGTACGTGACCGCGGTCGAGAAGAACTTGTAGACCACGAACGCGCCTTCCTGCAGCGGCGGCGAAACCGCGCGCGCGAGCTTCACGAGCACGGCGAGGAACAGCATCGCCACCGGCGCGGGCAGGCCGAACAGCTTGTTCGCCATCAGGCCGATGAGGTACAGCGTGATCGCGGTGATACCGGCAGCCGCGATGTGGCTCACGTCCACGTGCCCGCGAGCTTCGTCGTTCGACGACGCGAGTTCATCGGTCGCGCCGACTTGCAGACGGCCGTTGCCGGTGAGATGCGGCATGCGCTTGCCCAGCATGTCGAGCATGCCCGAGAGGATGATCGCCATGAGGCTGCCGAGCATCACGGGCGGCAAGACCTGCGCGAACAGGTCGCCTTGCGCGACGTGCATGATTTCCGAGTAGCCCACGGAAAGCGGAATCGCGCCTTCGCCCACGCCGCCGGCCATGATCGGCACGACGATATAGAGCAGCGTGTGCTTGACGCCGAGCCCGAGCGCCGCGCCAACCGCGGTGCCCACGATGGTCGCCGCCACCGTGCCGGCCGCCAGCGGAATGAAGATCTTCAGGAAGCCTTGAATCAGCACGCGCCGGTCCATGCTGAGAATACTGCCGACGATGATCGAGGCGATGAAGAGATAGAGGAAGTTGGTCTGCTTCGTGAACTCGACCGTGAGGTGCTGCACGGGCTTGGGCAGCACGTGGTAGTACACGAGCGCCGAGGGCACGAAGGTCGCGAGAATTGCCGCCGCGCCGATATTGCGCAACAGCGGCAGGCGCTTGCCGAGTTCGGCGCACGTGAAGCCGCAAAAGGCGAGCACGGCGATGGCCATCGAGATCTCGCCGGGCACCTTGCCGGTGACCGCGAAGCCCGCGATCAGCGCAAACAGGATCACGTAGATCGGCAGCGGAATGATGCCGATGCGAATTTCCATCAGCTTCCACCAGCCTTCGGGCCAGAAGCGGGTTTGCGTCGTCGGGGATGGCTCGGGGACCGCCTGGGTCACTTGCGAGGCGGCGGATGCGGATGCACTGTTCTGCACGGGATGTCTCCTTCGTTTTCGCGACCGGACTGCGTCGCGTCTCCGGTGCTTGTTTAATGAGGGCTGCGGGCTATCGAGGGATAAGCCGCCGGGCCTCTATAAAGCAGTAGCCGTGCCAGCTCGCGCCAGCGTCTCGAATACTCCGCAACACGTTGATTTGTTTGCCTTTTCCAGCAACGTCACTCTTCTCGAAGCCACCGCCGAGCCGAGATTTCAGAATCGGCCCGAGCCGCAGGCTGAAATCTCGGCCTGACCGTTGAGTGCACGGCAAGAGTGATTTTCAGAATTCGCTCTGGAACGACGCCGGTCGTTGGCAGAAGATGGATAACCGCAATGTGAGGAGCGAGCCATGAAAATCGTCTTGCCAGGATGCGCCGTCGTTTGTGCCGCGGCGCTGTGGAGTGCCGGCGCGTTGGCCGCACCGCCGGGTGCGGCCTACCAGACGCCTGTGCAGTTATCGAGCGGAAGGAATCTGCTGTGCAGCGTGAACGAATCACATCCTGCCGGCGATTTGGCGACGCTCACGCGTCGCGAACAGGTGGAAGCCGATGTGCTCGCCACGCAGCGTTTGAGGCTCGTGAGCGGACCGGAATCGCCTTATCCCTCTGCCTATACGGCGCCGAGCATTGCCTGCGTGGACGCGGGTTGATGCCGCAGGAAGAAACGCGGGGCTCGATTCGCCTGACGAATCGAGCCCCGCGTGCTACGAAGTTGACTGAGAAGCCGGATCAGAAGCGCGTGCGCACGCCCGTCGTCACTTCGACCTGGTTGGTCGCACCGAAGGTCGTGCCCACCGTGTAGCCGCCGTGCAGCTTCATGTAGTCGCCCGCCAGATACACTTCGGTGCGTTTGGACAGGTGATAGAAAATCGAGCCGTAGAGCGTTTCCTTGAAGCCATTGTGCAGCCCGCTCGTGGGATCGAATGCGCCGATGTTGGCGTTCGGAATATCGCCATCGACGTTATACGCGGCGTTGTGCGTGCGCATTTGCTGATAGCCGAGTTCGTAGTCGAGCGCGCCCTTCGGCACGAGCTTGAACGAGACCGTCCACGCATTGTCCTGACGCTGGCCGAGCGCTCCCTGATTGCCCCAGTAGCGGAAATAGCCCGCATTGGCGCGCACGATGCCGATCGTGTAGTTGCCGCCAACCGAGAACGCCTGGTTCGTGTTGCCGTCGCGATTCACGTGGTTATAGAAGGTCGAGGCCGTCCACGTCGGAGCGTTGTAGCCGAGTGCGAACTGATAGTTCGCGTTATTGCCGAAGCTCGTTGAATTGCCGAACGCGTAGCCCGCTGCCGCGTAAATGCCGTTATCGAAGACCTTCTTCCACGCCAGGCCGTTTTCGTAACGCGTGCCCGTTGCGCTCGCCGCGTAGAAAATCATCTGCTTGAAGTTGTTGGCGTTGGTCCAGCCGCCCTCTTCCGTCGTGAGCTTCGCGTTGCCGTACGGGTCGCCGTAAATGGCCGCGGCGTCACGCGCGATGGTGTTCTGGAAGCCCGCCGTGAGCTTGCCGAAGCGCTCGTCCTCCACGCCCACCCAGGCGTCACGGTCGAAGATCTGGCCCGGGTCTTCCATCTGGCCGTCGCTGACGCGGTATTCGCTTTCGAGCCGGAAGATCACCTTCGTGCCGCCGCCGATGTCTTCGGCGCCCTTCAAGCCCCAGCGGCTGCCGCTGAACCACGGCTCGCCGGCAATGCCCATGCCGATCACGTGATTGCCGTTGGCGTCCGCGTGCGATTGATAGGTGGGGACGCTCAGGTCGATGAGGCCGTAGAGTTGAACGCTCGATTGCGCGTGTGCGCCGCTCGCTGCGAGTGCACCGAAGGTCGCGCCTACGGCAGCGACAGCAAGTTGTTTTCTCTTCAAGATCGTCTCCAGGGTTGCTTCGTTGGAAGTTTTCATGGACCCGCTGCCATCACTCACCGGTTGCGGCGAGCCGTGTGAATCAGCGGGTGAGACGAATAGTAGAGAGGTGAATCCTTCGCGATTCTTTCACGAACGATTCGTATGTCTAAGTACATCCACCAATACCGGTAAAAAATCCGGCCTGCTCAGGCCGCCACCGGCTCTTTCGCGCGAAGGATGTAGCCGAGGCCGCGCAGCGTGGTGATCTGCACGCTCGATTCCGCCAGATGCTTGCGCAGGCGGTGGATGTAGATATCGATCGCGTCCACGCTCGGTTCGTCGCTCAGGCTGCAGATGCGCTCCAGCAGCGCCTGCTTCGGCACCGCCTTGCCCTGGCGCAGCATCAATGCTTCGAGGATGGAATGCTCGCGCCGGCGCAGGGTGAGCAGCGCGTCCTTGTGGCGGAACTCGCGCGTGTCGCAAACGTACTGCAGGTCGCCGCAGGTCAGCCAGCCCGACTTCTCGCCTGTCTGGCGCCGTATCAGCGCCTTGATGCGCGCCACCAGTTCGCGGCTGTCGAACGGCTTGACCACGTAATCGTCGGCGCCGGCGCCGAAACACGCCACCTTGTCGTCTATCGAGCCATGCGCGGTCAGCATGAGCACGGGCACGTTGTTGCGCCTGCGCCGCAAACGGTTGAGCACGTCCTTGCCGCTCAGGCGCGGCAGGCGCATGTCGAGGAGCACGAGATCGTAGCTCTGCGTGAGCAGCACGGAATCCGCGGCTTCGCCATCGGCCACGCAGTCCACCGTGAAATTCTCGGCGCGCAGCAGGTTGACGATCCAGTGCGCGAGTTCGGCGTTGTCTTCTACGAGCAGCAGCTTCATGGTCCCTCCTCACGTCTCCTCATCCGGGCCAGACGGGCAAGCGCACCGTCGCGACCAGACCCACCCGCTCGGCCCCCGCGGCGACACTCACCGAGCCGCCGTGCGAGCGCGCGACCTGATGCACGATGGCAAGACCGAGCCCCGTGCCCTCGGTATCCGCCGCGATGCGATAGAAGCGCTCGAACACGTGCGCACGGGCCTCGGCGGGAATGCCGGGGCCGTTGTCGACCACCTGCAGCATGACCTGCTCCCCTTCGCTGCGGCACACGGCCGTCACGCGGCCGCCCTTGTGCGTATAGCGAATGGCGTTGTCGATCAGGTTCGACACGAGCGAGGCCAGCAGGCCCGTGTTGCCCGCCACCTGCACGTCGTCGTCGAGTTCGGCGCCGAGATCGATGCCGCGCCGTTCCGCCGCCTGGACCATCTCTTCGAGCACGGAAGACACGACCTCGGTGAGATCGACGCGCGTCTGGCTGGGCGACGATTGCGTCATCGATTCGGCCTGTGCGAGCACGAGCAGTTGATTCGTCAACTCCGCCATTTTCTGGCAGGTGCGGCGCACGCCCCTGAGTGCGTCGAAAAGCGCAGGATCGCTCGCGTCGCATTGACTCGCGAATTGCGTTTGCGTGGTGAGCAGCGTGAGCGGCGTACGCAGCTGGTGCGCCGCGTCGGCGATGAACTGGCGCTGCATGGCGGCATGCACCTTGAGCCGCGCGATGCACTGGTTGATCGCCTCGACGATCGGCCTCAGCTCCGATGGCAGATGATCCGGGCGGATCGGCTCCAGTTGCACGGGCTCGCGGTCGGCAACGTCGTCCTTGAGCTTCATGAGCGGCCGCAGTTCGAGCGTGAGCCCGAGCGGCACGAGCAACGCGACGAGCGCCAGCATGAACCACTGGCGTGCGAGCTGCGGCCTCCATAAGGCGTTGACCATCGCCTCGCGCGACGCGATCGTCTTGCCGACGATTACCATCACGCGCTCGGCGCGGCCCGAGTCGTAGAGCATGCGCTCGTAGGCCACGGCGCGAATCGGCAAACCCGCATAAGTGGTGTCGTAGAACACGGGCGCCTCGGCTGTGTTCGCGCGCGGCAGCGGCAAGTCCGGCGCGCCGCCCAGCAGGCGGCCATTGGCGGCGAGCACCTTGTAGAAGATGTGATCCTGCCACGGCGATTCGAACAGTTCCAGCGCCGCCGGCGGGATCGTCGCGCTGAGGGAGCCGTTGTCCCAGTCGACGTCTTCGATGATCGTGCGCGCCGAATCCAGCAGCGAGTGGTCCTGCACGAGATCCGCAGTCTGCCGGGCGGCATCGTACGACTCGCAGCTCGTCACGACGACAAACGCGGCGAGCGGCACCAGCAGCCACAACAGCAACCGTCCACGCAGGCTATGCACCATGTCGCGCTCTCTCAGGTACCGAACCGCCAGGCGGTGCGCGCAGGACTGCAGCTCCGGGCGTGCTTCATTTCGCGCTGACGAATTCGTTCGTGTACGTGCCGGACAAATCCACGTGCTTGCCCTTCACCGAGGGATTGAAACTCGAGAGCACCTTCAGTACGGTTGCGGGACCGTCGGCGGGCATCTTGCCGTCCGCGGTGAACATCGGCAGCGAGGCCTTGAGTGCGCTCACGTAAAGCGCCTTGTCCTTCTGATAGTCGGCGGGCATTTGCGCGGCGATTTCCTCGGCGCTGTGCGTGTGAATGAACTGCATCGTGCGCACGAACGCGCGCGCGAGCTTCACCGCCTGAGCCTTGTGCGACTCGGCCCATGCGTCCTGCACGTAAAGGCTTGCGGCGGGATAGGTGCCGCCGAGCGCGGCGCGCGTGCCTTCCACCGTGCGCATATCGACGAGCACCTTCGCGTCGCCGCCTTTCTGCAACGCCGAGACGGTCGGCTCGGTCGTCATGCCCGCGTCGATGCGCCCCTGCTTGATGGCCGCGATGAAGCTCGCGTCCGCGCCCACCGGCAACATCGTGTATGCGCTCGCGGCGATGCCATGCTGGCTCGCGAGATACTGCGTGAGAAAACTGGTCGAGGACCCAAGGCCCGTCACGCCGAGCGTCTTGCCTTTGACGTCGGCCATCGACTTGATCGTGCCGGCCGCCTTCGACGACACCATTTCCACTTCGCCCGGCACCTGGCCGAACACGACGATCGCCTTGACGTCCTTGCCCTTGGTCTGCAGGTCGATGGTGTGATCGTAGAAGCCCACCACGGCCTGCACCGCGCCGGCGAGCAGTTCGTTTTCCGCATCCACACCGGCGGGCTGCGAGAGCAGCTCGACGTTCAGCCCTTCGTCGCGGAAATAACCCAGTTGCTCGGTGAGGCGCGCGGGCAGGTAAATGAGCTTCGTAATCCCGCCGACCATGATGGTGATCTTGTCGCCGGCATCGTCGGCGGCATGCGCGCCTTGAAGCGCCATGGCAAACAGCAGGCCACCAGCGAGTGCGGCTCGACGCAGCGCGCCAAAACTCGATTGCATTGATTGTCTCCGTCAGGATGGGCCGGCGGCGCGATGCTCGCCACCTCGATCGTTTCCGGGATTCTAGTGATTCGAACCCTTCCCGAAGCTTTCGCGGGTCACGCAGATTTATACGGGATTTCCATGAGCGGCGGCATTATTTATGCTTTTAATCGCCATGAATGATAATGGCTTTTATTCAGGATGCCAGTCAAGCCGACATCAATTCAAACAGGATTCCTGATCGATTGCGCGCAAAGCAGCGAGACCCGGATTATGGGTCTCCGCCAGGGGAACTTGCCAGCCGGATCGCGCTTTAACGTGTCAGCGCGCCTTTCATGACGCGCACCACATCGTTTGCCTCGATGCTCGTGACGTCGGTCTGGCCGATGAGCGGGGTACACCTGAAGAAGTCGTTCTCCACGTACCGGGTCCTCGGGTCGATATCGTCGCTGAACAACGCGACGGTCGGCAC
This sequence comes from Paraburkholderia sp. BR10937, assembly GCF_040965695.1. Lineage (NCBI taxonomy): Bacteria > Pseudomonadati > Pseudomonadota > Betaproteobacteria > Burkholderiales > Burkholderiaceae > Paraburkholderia > Paraburkholderia sp. BR10937. The sequence continues at coordinate 87,851 of NZ_JBFRCL010000030.1, read as the reverse complement.
GCCGGCCGCGTGCGCGATATGCAGCAGGCCGCCGTCCGCGCCAACGAACAGCTTGCTCTGACCGATGAGCGCATAGCATTCGTGAATCTTCAACTTGCCGACCAGCGAGTCGAGTTGCAAATTCCTGAATGACATGGCAGTGAGATCGCTGGCTTCCTTGAGCCCGTTGTCCGATCCGATCAGCACATATTGATAGCGCGACAACTTGGGATCGTCATCGAGCCGGGCAAGAACGTCGGCCCACTTGCCGTAGATGCGGTTCGACTCCCTGCCGCCGACCGAAATCGCAATTCTGCCGGCCCACGCTTGCGCCGGAAAATCCTGGCTCTGTGGCGCATCGAGAATCAGCCGCGAGTTCCTGTACAGCGCGGCTTCTTCGATCCCGGAATTCAGAATCTTGTTGAACGAGTAGTAGCTGAACTGGATATGGTTGAAATTGCGCCCGGCATACCATCCAATCAGGCTCGTAAATCTGGCTTGACCGGCATAGCGGATTTTCTCTTTAATGACGCGAATGCCGAGCTTGTTCAGAATAACGAAATCGTATGCGTCGAAATCGATTTCACGATAATCCGTATAGACTTTCGAAAAAAACCGGTCGTGGCGGAACAGTTCGGCCAGAGACGGATCGAGCACCACGTCCAGCTTGTACGACGTGCCGCTGAGGAGCGCACGCCCGGAGAGGTCCATCAGCGCGTCGCCGAGGTTGTTGACGCCGCTGTAAAACAACAGGATCCGGGCGCCCGGGCGCAACTGCGCAGATTCCGTATACAGACCCAGTTGCCGGTTCAGCGAAAGTATCGACCACTTATGCAGTTGCTTCTTCAGAAGCGAAAGCTTTTTATAAGCGGAAAGGCTCTCGACCTCATCCTGGACGATTTCCGGATGGGGAACGCGAAGACTCTTGCTGATAAAACCGCGGACCGTATCGACTTTCATTGTTTACTCAGCAGGAGCCCTGTCCAACCCATCCTTAACCTTTGACCGAGCGGCTATTATGCCACCCGGCGCGAAGGTCACAGAACGCGCTGGACGGCCCGGGCGGAGTCTGTGATGTCCTGCCCGAAACCGGCGACCGTGTTGCAGCCCGCCAGAGCGGCCAGTGCGCCGATCATCGATATCATCACCAGAATCCGTCCGATCATGCTCAACTTCCCCTAAGCTCGATTTTTGATTGTTGCGCGGACGGCTGCTCATCGCCATAGCCCGCGGAATCCAGCCCCACTTGAGTCGGCCGGAATGTCGTATTCTGCCTGTGCTGGGTCCGCACGTGCAAATTGGTAGCAGATGCGGTTGCGCGCGGGGGCTTTGCGCCGCCCGCGCGCAACCGCTTACACGTGTAAGGCGTGCCGATCCGGCATATCGTGCGAACCGGCCAGCCGGAACATCGAAACGGAGCCCTTGAGGTCGTTCGCCTGAGCGGCGAGCGCACTTGCCGCCGCCGCGGCCTGCTCCACGAGCGCCGCGTTCTGCTGCGTGACCTCGTCCATCTGCGTGACGGCCTGGCCGACCTGGCCGATGCCCTTGCTCTGCTGCTCCGACGCGGCCGTGATCTCGCTGATGACATCGGTCACGCGCCGGATTTCCTGCGTGATGACGCGCATCTTTTCGCCCGCCTCCTGCACGTGGGCCGCGCCCGCATGCGAGCGTTCGACCGATTCGTGAATCAGCTCCTTGATTTCCTTCGACGCCGCCGACGAACGCTGCGCGAGCGAACGCACTTCCGAAGCCACCACGGCGAAGCCGCGCCCCTGCTCGCCGGCGCGCGCCGCTTCGACGGCCGCATTGAGCGCGAGAATATTGGTCTGGAACGCGATGCTCTCGATGATGCCGACGATGCTCGCGATGCGATCCGAACTGGCGTTGATGTCCTCCATCGTCTGCACCACGCGCGAGACCACCTTGCCCCCTTGCTCCGCGGCCTCGGCGGCTTGCGCGGCGAGCTGGTTCGCCTCGCGGGCGCTGTCGGCGTTCTGCGAAACCGTGGACGTCAGTTGCTCCATGCTCGCTGCCGTTTGCGCGAGCGATGCGGCCTGTTCTTCCGTGCGCTGCGAGAGGTCCTGATTGCCGGCGGCGATTTCGTTGGTCGCGGTCGCGATGGAGTCGGCCGAATGCTTGATCGTGTCGATGGTCCGCGTAAGCTGCGCCTGCATGCGCTTCATCGAAAACAGCAGGCTCGAACGGTCGTCCGCTGCGATCTCCACCACGGCGGTCAAGTCGTTGTCGGCAATGCGGTTGGCGATTTGCGCCGCGTAGGCGGGCTCGCCGCCCAGCGAGCGCAGGATGCCCCGGTTCACCACTGCCACGACCGCCGAGAGCGCCAGCGCGATCGCCGCCAGAATGCCCAAGCTCCAATAGAGCGTCACGCGGAACGCCGCGTCGATATCGTCGACATAAAGACCGGTCGTGAGAATCCAGTCCCACGGCTGGTAGCTCACGCTATAGGAGATTTTCGGCGCAACGTCGTTCGAGCCGATGCGCTTGAACGAATAGGACACGAAACCCTGGCCTTCCTGCTTGATGACGGCAACGATCTCCTTGAACAGATAGACGCCGTTCGAATCCTGAAAGTCGCCGACGTTCTTGCCGACGAGGTGCGGGCTCGCGGCATTCATCAGCAGCACATACTGCGAATTCATAATGCCGAAGTAGCCACCCTCGCCGTACTTCATGTTCTTGACGGCTTCCATCGCGCGCTTCTGGGCGTCTTCTTGCGACAACGTGCCGGCATTGGCGCGTTCGCCGTATGACTTCACCACGGCGAGCGCGATTTCCGAGGCGTGTTTCAAATCCGCCTTGCGCTCCTCGAGGCGCGTTGCCCGCATCTGCCACGCGTCATAAATCGATACGCCCGCGAGACACACGAGGCTCAGGATCAGCGGCAACCAAAGCCTTTGCACAAAAGAAAGCTTCATCAGTCTGTCGTTTTCTAATAATTTGAGGAGCGTGCCTGAGCAAGCGGCACCCCGCCTTCGCGGGCACGCACTGCGAGAGTCTCTGCGTATACGGCGCCGGCTGCGCTCGCATTAGAGGCAGATGACGCAACAAGCTCTTGCGAAAATCGATGCATGCGCAACGTGTGGCGCTCGCTGCGCCCGTGTGCTTCACGACGGGCGCAAGGGTTTCCGGGCCGCCCCTCGGTCCCTGTTTATTTTTTAGGCATGTTCTGCGGCCAATTAGCACAGGGCCGGAATGCGTCAAAGCGTTATCATGATCAAAACATTCATCGACGGTGAATGTTTTGTGCCATACGCACATGGTTGGTTATCCTGTCGTTTATCTCGAGTCTTCCATGAACACGACCTTCGCGGGCGCGGTGGCGCTGGCGCTCTTCGCGTTGACGCTCGCCACTGCCGTGCTCGCGGCACGCCGGGACCGCGCCCGGCGTAGCGGCGGTAGACGGATTTCGAACCCGACGCATTCTTCGTAGTCCACGACACAAACGTGTTTCGATGAAGACGCGGCGTGCATCGCTCTCCTAACGTTCAACCGTTCTTGACGGCAACCAGCAAACGAACGCTCATCGGACGATACAGATAGAATTCACGACAATCCGGCAGTGGCTCCAATGCGGCGGAATCGTGACGAAGCCATCGAGGACATCTTTCGTTTCCGCCCTGACTGAGCCTCAAGGCGCACGGCGAAACGCCGCTTTTCCATGCCGCGCGGTTCAAACGGCTCGCTACGCCCGCGCTGCTGATCGACGCGGGAGCCGATCCGTCCATTGCCGATCCGCACCGGCCGAGATATCAATGTCGATTGCGCGCGAACGCAAGCTGCCGGCGGGTATCATTAACACAACCACGCACCACACCGGGCCCTCTCGTCCATGCGCATTTTCGGAATCAGCCTTTACGTCATCATCGCGCTGCTCTTTGCAGTGCATGCCATCCGCAACCAGCAGAACATGTACTGGCTGCTGATCCTGTTTCTGTTCCCTGGCCTCGGCAGCCTCGTCTACTTCTTCGTCATTTATCTGCCGAGCCTGCGCCAGTCGCGCGGGGCGAGGGCCACAGGCCGGGCCATCTCGCAACTGGTCGATCCCAACCGCGCCGTGCGCGAAGCGCGCAACGATTTCGACCGCGCGCCGACCGTCGCGCACCGTATGCGCCTGGGCGCTGCGCTGCTCGACGCGGGCAACGCCGTCGAAGCGCTGGAGCACTACCAGGCGGCGGCCACCGGGCCGTTCGCATCCGATCCCGCGTTGCTCGAGGGCCTCGCGCGCGCGCAGTTCGCCAATGGCCATGCCGCAGCCACCCAGGAGACGCTCGAAAAACTGTTCGCCGTCCAGCCGGCCGCCCGCCAGCAGCCGGATCCCTCCTTGCTGTATGCACGGGCGCTCGCCGCGAACGGCGCAGCGGGCACGCGCGCCGCGTTCGAAGCCGCGCTCTCGTGCGCCAGCGACGCCGCCCCGCGATGCCTGTTCGCCGACTGGCTGGCAAAGCAGCCCGGTGACGCCGATCGCCAGCGCTCGCGCGAGCTTTACGCCGAGATCGTGCACGACGGGAAGCACTGGCCGCGCCACGCCCGCGAGCACAACAGCGAGTGGCTGCAACGGGCTCAGGCCGCGTTGAGCCGATAGCGCAGAGCTACCCGCGAGGAGCCGCCGTGCGAGAAACCACCGTCAAGTTCAAACGCGGCATGTTCACCGGGCTCTTCACGTTCGTCGCGCTGATCTGCGTGCACCCTTTTACGGCCCGCTATCCGTCGCTGGGCATCGCCGCGTTTGCCGGCGGCGCTTGCGCTTTCGTCGGCACGCAACTGGCAAGCTGGTTATACCGGCCGTAACACGAACGCAGCGCGATCACAGGCGCGAACGCATACCCGTATGCGCCAGCGAGCGGCGCCGCACGGCCATCAGCGTGCAAATCCAGATCGAGGCAGCGAGGTTGACGGCCGGATAAAACGCGACGGCCACCGTCCACTTCTCCAGCGCCAGCACCGCCAGCAGATATTTGAGAACGCACAGCGTGAAGTAGAGCAGGCTTTCGCTCCAGGGATCGCGGAGCGTCTTGCGCATGGTCGGGCCGAGACCCGCGAGTTCGATCAACGTCACGATGACGACCGAAAGCGTGGGGTCCGCAGTGAGCAGCCAGACGGGAATCGCGGAAAACGCGGCCCCGAGAAACAACCAGTCGGTTTTCGTCCAGTTTCTGTCGCCGCGAAAAATGCTCGCCACGAACGTAAGGAAACACGTGAAGGCGATTGCCGCCGTACACCACGCGGAAGGCCCGGCGCCCGCCACGAATTGCGCGGCGGCGGCAATGGCCGTGACGACCGACCATACGAGCCATGTAAAGAGATGCGGACGGATGCTGCGCCGGTAGATCGCGAGTCCGTACGGAATGGCCGCGAAGAGCGAGATGGCCGTACCCGCCGCGCCAAAGAGCGCCGAGGTGTCATGGTGTGCGCCGGTCATCGGTCCTGGAATCGATATGACATGGCCTGCAGGATGCGTTTAGTCCGGCGTGTCCGTATCCACGCGCCCGCACATGCGCCGGTAGGTGGCCGGCGTCATGCGGTACGCGCGGCGAAACCAGCGGCCGAGATGGCTCTGGTCGGCGAAACCTACTTCCGCGGCGACCCGGGCCGGCGTGTGGCCCGCCGCCAGCAGCCTGCGCGCGGCGCGCAGGCGCAAGCGCACCAGGTACGCATGGGGCGACGTGCCGAACTCGCGCTGAAACAGGCGCGTCAGACGAAACCGGTCGATGCCAGAGCTATCGACGAGTTCGTCGAGCCCGATGTTCGCGCTCATGTGTTCGTGCAGCAGATCGCGCACACGGGCCAGCGCGGGCGAAGCGGGGGGCGTCGCCGCGGTCGTATCGAGCAGATGGCCGCCCAGGTGCTCCAGCAAGCGGTCGAGCGCCACGTCGCGCGCGAGCCGGCCTTCCTCGCCGTATAGCGCGAGAAACGCACGGCGGATCGCCTCGATCAGGCGCGGGTCGTCCACGAGCGTCTGGCCGAAGGCGGCCGCCACGCCACCCAGGCCCGCGATGTTCAGCCTGCGCGCCGCACGCTCGACCCACGGCTGCGGCAGGTACAGCATCGCGTAGGTGAAGCCGCCCGGCTCGGGCGCGTGGCCGTCGTGCAGCGCGCCCGGCTCGATCAGGATCGCGCGGCCCGGCACGCTCGTGTGCAACGACCGGTGACACTGAAAGCGCTGCACCCCCTGCTCCGTATAGCCGATCAGCATGTCGTCGTGATCGTGGGGGTCGTAGGCGTGGCCGCTGAAATGCGCGCGCAGACTCTCGATGCCCGTCTGCGCATCGCGCCGTGCGACGAGCCAGTGATCGTTCCGGCCCTCAGTCACCGTGGCGTTCGTCATGGCAAGCCTGGCTCCCTGTTCCCGATTCCTTTCCCAAGGGCACGAGTGTACGCCAGCCATGCGCGGAGGACAGAACGTGGCCCCGGTGTCGTCGGCGCCCGCTCTATCGGGTTCAGTCGTCGAACTCGCCGGCCTGCAGAGCCTCGTCGAAATCCGTGATCCACGGGGCGAAGTGGTCGGTGTCGTAGGTGGCCGTCTTGCCGTTGGCGATCCGTGTGACGGATACCTGGCGGATCGCCGCGCGCTCGCCGCCATCGGCCGTTTTCTCGTGGTCCGAGATGCGGAACTCGCGCAGGTCGAGGCCCCGGCTCGCGAGCACAGCCTTGACGTCTTCCTGCTCGTCCCAGGAAAACTCGGCGAAGTCGTGGGCTGTCATGTTCGTCTCCTCCAGGGCGTCATCAGGGACTGCACGGCGCGACGGGCAATCCCTCGGCCTTCCAGCGCAGCATGCCGCCAGCGAGATTGGCCACCTTGCCGAAACCCGCCTTGGCCAGCAATACGCTTGCCTGCGCGGAACGCACGCCGGATCGGCACACCGCCACGACCGGCCGGTCGCGATCGAGCTCGTCGATGCGCGCCATCAGCTGCGAGAGCGGCACGAGTTTCGCATCGGGCAGATGGCCGAGATGGTCGATGAACTCGGGCGCCTCGCGCACGTCGACGATCTGCAGCGCGGCCGCATGCTCCAGCAGCGCCATGGGCTCGATTTCCCACACGCCGCTAAAGCGCAGTGTGAGCGGCGCCCAGTCGGGCGTTTCCTGGATCGGCGCGTCGCCTTCGGGCTTGCCGCAGCGCAGGTTGGCGGGCACCGCGACGGCCATCTGCTTGGGGTGCGGCAAATTCAGGTTGTGCATGTAGCCCGCGAAATCGCCGAGATCGACGTCGCCGCCCAGGCGCGGATTGAAGCGCCGCTCTTCCGCCACGCTCGTGACCGTGATGCCGCGATAGTCGTGCGCCGGGTAGAGCAGGCAGTCGTCGGGCAGCGTGAGGATCTGCTCACGTACCGAGGTGAACAACTGCTCCGCGCTCCCGCCCTGAAAATCGGTGCGGCCGCAGCCGCGTATCAACAGGCTGTCGCCGGTGAAGGCCATGCTCGCATCGTCGAGCACGTAGGTCAGGCAGCCGCTGGTGTGGCCGGGCGTGGCGCGCACTTCCAGATACCGCTTGCCGAAGGCGATGCGATCGCCGTGCCGCAGCGCACGGTTCACACCCTCGGCGCCCACCACGTCGGCGAGCGCGATCTGGCTGCCGCTGCGCTCGCGCAAGCGCCACGCGCCCGTGACATGGTCGGCATGCACATGAGTGTCGAGCGTCGCCTGCAGGTGCAAGCCCAGTTCCTGCAGCAGCGCGAGGTCGCGCGGCACCTGCTCGTAGACCGGATCGATCAGCAGCGCCTCGCCGCTTTCGGGGTCGCCGAGCAGGTAGGTATAGGTGGACGATACGGGGTCGAAAAGCTGGCGAAAGATCATCGCGGCTCTCTCTGGAAACAAACGCGTGGTTCGCTTTCCAGTATGCCGCATCCGGTATCGCCCCGGCGGCTCGACGTGCGAGATCTACCCGCGACTGTTCGGCAGCGAACCATCATGTTGTGGCGGCGGGCCTCGCGGCGCATCCGGGCGAGGCATTCGTTGAGCACGAGGTGCGAGAGCCATGTCGCGAGCGCAGCATCGCCGCGGAATTGCGCGAGCGCCCTGAAGGCTTTCAGATACGCGTCCTGCAAGGCGTCTTCCGCCTCCGCGTCGTCGCGCAGCATGGCGCGCGCAAGCCGGTAGAGGCGCCGGTTGTGGCGGCGCATCAGGAGTTCGAAAGCCGCAAGATCGCCCGCCACGATGCGGCGCACAATCCGCGCATCGTCACTCGTCAGGCCGCTGGTGCACGCTTCGGCCAGCGCCGCCTCCTCATTCGTCATGGTCCCGGCACCACGATCAGGGTGCCATGCATCACCGGATGAAACTGGCATGAGTAGGCATGGCGTCCCCGTTTGCTCGCGACATATCGCCATGACGCACCCGGCGCAATGCTGCCGGAGTCGAACGTTTTGGCCTCGGCGGTGACCGTGTGCGCCACGAGGTCCTTGTTGACCCACACGACGCTGTCGCCGGCGTGCACCGTCACGCTCGGCGGATCGAAGCGCATCTGCTCGATGGCGACGACGTAGCGGGCGGCCGCCGCTGGCCCGGCGCCGGCCGCACACACGATTGCGCACACGCCCAGCGCAACACGGCGCAAGCGGCTCATTGCGAAGTCGCGAGCGTCGCCTGCACGTGCTTCGCGTGGTCCAGATGCGCGACGAACGCCGGGCGGACCTTCACGAGCAAGGCCTTCAGCTCGGCGTTTTGCGCGCTGGGAATGAGCGTCTTGTTGAGCGCGTCGATGACCTGTTCGTGATACGTCACTTCATGGTCGATATACGCGCGATCGAACGCCGCGCCTTTGAGCGTCTCGAGATTCGGCATGTTGGCCTCGCCACCCTGCTTCAGGCTCTCGCTGGTCGGATTGGCTTCGGGCGTGACACCCAGCTTGTGCACGAGTTTGACGGCTGCCTGATTCACAGCGGTATGGTCGGCCACCATGCGCTGCGCGAAGGCCTTCTTTCGACTGCGTTTTCGATTCGGCCAGCTTGCCGGCGTCGATGTCGGCCTGGTTTGCGGCTACGACGATGGCGGCGATCTGCGGATCGGTCGGGCCCGAGCCCTGGGCGAGCGCCGGGATGCTCGACAGCGCGCCCACGAACAGGCTCACCAGTGCGAGCGCCGCGCCTGGCAGCATGCTGATGGGGTTCATACGATTCTCCTCGGTGGGCGGCGGGCGTTTCACCTGCCTTCGAGGAAATAGATGTCACGAGTCGCGCGGCTGTTCCCATTGGCAAACCGAAAATGGAAGAAAGGCCGCTGTCAGCCGTTTAACCCATATCCCGGCGGGGTGCTTAAAAGGACTGAAATCATGACCAGAATCTTGTTGTGCGCCATGGCTTGCCTTCTGCCCATCGCGGTGTTCGCGGAAGCGCCAAAAGTGGCCAACGGCATGATCGTCGACGATGACGGCATGACGCTCTATACCTTCGACAAGGACACGGTGCAAGGCAAAAGCGCCTGCGCCGGTGCGTGCGCAAGCATGTGGCCGGCCGCGCTCGCCGACCCCTACGACAAGGCCAGCGGCGACTGGGGGCTGATCGCTGCCGAAGACGGCAAGCATCAATGGACCTACAAGGGCCACCCCCTCTATCGCTACTCGAAGGACACGCACGCCGGCCAGATGAACGGCGACGGCTTCAAAGGCATGTGGCACACCGTGAATCCCTGACATTATTTCGGTTAGCTAACCGATTGTCATTGCCCGGCCCGGCCCGACGTTTCGGGGCGGGCCGAGGAACGTGACGTTGCATTGTTGTCGATCAGTTACCCGTGCGCAACGTCCAGACCGTTGCCGCATTGGTGCTGTCGTCTACGGCGGCAAACTGCGAGAGGTGCTGGCTGTCCATACCGAATGCGAGCCCGAACGCGGAACCCGCCGTGGGATCGACCGACATCTGCGCGACGAACTGCCCTTCCACGGTGAATTCGACGATCTCGCTGGGCTGTTGCGGGTCGGCATTCACGGCGTCGCCGTTGGCCGTGACGAGATGCCCGTTGGGAGCGAGCGCAAGGGCAAGCGGTCCGTGCAGATGGGTGTTGTCCTGATAGATCAGCCGCCCCACGCCGCCGCTATGATTCGCACCCGCCGCGCCGTAGATGGCGAACACCGCGTTGTCGCCCGTCGAGGCGACGTAGAGCACGTCGTGCTGGCCATCATAGGCGAGGCCCGTCGGGCCGACGACGAGTGCAGCCGGGTCGGTGCGATGCACGTAGCCCGAAGCGACGATCGTCGAGGAGGGCAACTCCGTCACGCCGTTCTCGCCGATCGCGAGGTCGATCCGGGCGACGGTGCCATTGAGCACATCCGAGACGAAGACCTTCACGAACTGCCCGCCGTCGAGCACGGTGAGGTCCCAGGGGCCGTCGAGCAGCCGCGCATCTTTCAGTTCCTTGACGAGCCGGCCCTGCGGATTGATGACGAGAAGCGAACCCGGCGCGATGACGTTCTTGCCGTCGGAGGTCGGGACATTGCCCACCAGCACGAAGCCGCTTCTCAGCACGGCGAGCGCCGTCGTGAGACCGAGGTGCGCTCCCTGGAAGAACGTCACCGGCTGGCTATTCGGAACAAGCTTGACGATCGTCGTACCGGTGCCTTGCAGATTCGATTGCGCATTGAAGTTGGACACCACCACGTCGCCGGGTTTGAGCGTGCTCCACGAGGGCACGCCGAACGGGACAAATGCAATGCCATACGGATTGACGTCGCCGTTGGACGGTACGGTCGACGAAGTCGCGAAGGCCGGCGGCAGGATCGCCTGCAGGGCGTCGGCGCGGACGGTTCCCAGCGCAAGGGCGAAGAGCCCGGCGCCCAACGCCAGGTGACGCAGTCGCGGCACGAACGCCGCCCGGTTCCGGCCGAAGTATGAACGACATGCGGACAACGAGCGAGAAGCTTTCATCTGACACCTCCTTCTCGCGGGGACGGTCCGGAACGCCAGGACGACTCGCGCGGCCAGTGAACGCACCATGCTTCGCGCGCCCCGCGTCTTGCGTAAACGATCCGCGGGCGGGGCTATTCCGCTAAACGCGCTTCAACGCTTTGCCACGCCGATTTTCGCTTTCGGCGCAAGCGCAGGCGCCGCCAGTTCCTCCACCAGAAAATCCACGAACGCCCGCACCCGCGACGTCAAATAACGCGCGTGCGGATACAGCAGAATGAAAGGCCGGGTACGTCCGCCCTCCTCGCGCAGCACTTCCACGAGCCTGCCTTCGCGCAGGTCGTCGGCCACCACGAAGCGATACGTCTGGAACAGCCCCGCCCCCGCGCGCGCGAGCGTCACGCCGGCGAGCGCGTCACCCGACGTTCCGTAACTTCCGCTCGTGATCACATCGCCGTCTTCATTGGCATTGCCGTCGAACGTCCACGCAAGATGGCGCCCACTACTTGGCAGTTCGAACTGTATGCATTCGTGCGACTGCAGATCCGCCACGGTCTTCGGCACGCCCGCGCGCTTCAGATAGGCGGGCGTGGCCACCACCACCATCTCCGCGTCTTCCAGCTTGCGCGCCACGAGGTTGGAATCGGCGGGCGCGCGTCCGCGAATCGCCAGGTCGAAGCCTTCGTCCGCGAAGTCGATGTTGCGGTTGCTCAGATGCGTGTCGACCTGCACCTCCGGATAGCGCTCGCGAAATGCCGGCAAGAGCGGCAGCACGCGATAGTGCCCGTAGGGCGTGGGCATGCTGATGCGCAGCACGCCGGCCGGCGTGGTCTGCTCGCCCGTGACTTCGCGCTCCGCATCCACGAGTTGCGAGAGCGCCTCGCGGCACTGCTCGAAGTAGCGCCGCCCCGCATCGGTCAGGCGGATCTGGCGCGTCGTGCGCACGAACAGACGCACGCCGAGCCGCTCTTCGAGCCGCGCCACGGACCGGCTCACCGCGGCGGGCGTGACGCTCGCCGCATTGGCGGCCAGCGTGAAGCTGCCCAGCTCCGCCGCCTGGCAGAACAGTTCAATGCTGCCCAGCAGCAGATCGTCGAATTTGCGTTGCATGCCCTTTTCTCCTGATTGCTCCTGCTCGCACCAGATGCTTTAGTTCTATTCTGATGCGTCCAACATGAGGCGAATACTCATCACCCCTGGAGGAGAACATCGTGTCCGTCGAACAAAAACTTGCCGATCTCGGCCTCGCCCTGCCCGCCGCGCCGCAACCGCTCGGCAACTACACGGCCGCTTCCGAGGCAGGCAACCTGCTCTTCATCTCCGGCCAGGGACCGCTCGTCGACGGCAAGCTGCGCTGGAGCGGACGCGTGGGCGCGGAGCTGACGCTCGAACAGGGCCGCGAGGCCGCGCGGCTCACCGCCTTGAACGTGCTCGCGCAGATCAAGCGGCACCTGGGCAGCTTCGAGCGCCTGCATCACATCGTGCGCATGGAAGGCCACGTGAGCAGCGCCGAAGGCTTTCTCGAGCAGCCTGCCGTGCTCGACGCCGCGTCGGATCTCTTCGCCGCCGTGCTCGGCGAGAAGGCCGGGCACGCACGCTCCGCGTTCGCGCCTCCCCGACTGCCGCTCGATCTGCCCGTCGAACTCGTGGTGATCGCGCAGATTCTGTCTGCCTGACGCCGTCTTTCCCGCCACCTAAAGGAACATCGGCACGCGCATCCATCGCGCGTGCCGATGTTCCCGTTTGCGTCGATCAAATACCGCTCAAGCGAACACCGACTGCAACCGTGCAATGCTCTCGCGCGTCTCGCGCTCCAGTTGCGCCACCAGCTCCGCCGCCGGCAGCGCGCGCGCAAGCGGCGCGGCCTGGCCCGCCCACTGCGCACCGTAGCCGGATTCTCCCCTGGCCTTCGCAGCCGCGATCAGCGCCTTGCCCGCGTCGTACGTGATCGGATAAGACGGAACGCGCGGCGCCTTCGGGTCCTCGCCTAGCGCGGTGAAGCGGTTGACGATGCTGCGCGCAAGCCGCCCCGAGATCGCCGAAGTGAACGTCGTATGGCGCGCCGCGTCGCCGAGCAAGGCGGCGCGATAGCCTTCGTCGGCCGCGCTCTCCGGGCAGGCCACGAACGCCGTGCCCAGTTGCGCCGCCTGCGCGCCCAGCGCGAGCGCGGCGGCAATGCCCGCGCCGTCCATGATGCCGCCCGCCGCAATCACGGGCACGTCGAATTCGCTCACCAGCAGGCGCGTGAGCGCGAACGTGCCGAGGCCGTCGTCGCGGGCATTCTGATCGAACACGCCGCGATGGCCGCCCGCCTCCACACCCTGTGCGACGATCGCATCCACGCCCGCCTCCACCGCTGCGGCCGCTTCGTCGAGACTGGTTGCGCTCGCAAACAAACGGATGCCCGCGTGCTTGAGTTCGGCGATCACCGCATCGGGCGGCAGGCCGAAATGGAAGCTCACCACTGCCGGCTTCTCTTCCAGCAGCATGGCCTGCATGGCCTTGTCCACGACGAAGCTCGTGTAGATTTCCGAGAGCGCGGCAGGCGGCTTCGCGCCGTATTGCTCGAACACCGGCGCGAGCCAGTCGAGCCACGCGCGCTCCACGGCCGCGTCGGGCGTGGCCGGGCGATGGCAGAACACGTTGATGTTGAACGGCTTCGCCGTCAGCTCGCGCGTCTGGTGGATCGCGCGGCGCGCGTTCTCCGCGTTCATCGCGGCCACGCCCAGCGAGCCGAGCGCGCCCGCATTCGACACGGCGGCGGCCAGCGCCGGCGTGGTGGTGCCCGCCATGGGCGCCTGGATGATCGGTTTCTGAATGCCGAGCGAGCGCAGCAACGCCCGTTGGTCCACTTGATTGCTCATGTTGCGTTCCCTCCGGATCCGTTCCAGTTTCAAGCGTGAGCGCGGCGCTGCGCCCAGTGCGCGAGTCCACCGCATGCGACCAGCAGCGCGCCGGTCGCGAAGAACACGGCGTGCAGACCGAAGTGAACGCCAATCACGCCGCCGATCACCGGGCCCACCACCTGGCCGCTGAATTGCGCCGACTGCAAATAGCCGAGCATGCGGCCCGTTTTGCTTTCGTCTACCGACTGCCGCGCGAGCTTGCCGATGGAAGGCAAGAGCCCTGCGAGCGTCATGCCCATCACCACGCGCAGTCCCGCGAGCTGCCACCAGTGTGTGACGAACGCCTGCGGCACCATCGCGAGCCCCGTGAGCACGAGGCAGGCGACGATCACGCGCCAGCTGCCGAAGCGGTCGGCCAGTGCGCCGAGGCGCGCCGCCGTGAGCATGCTGCCAAGCGCCGAGCATGCCATGACCACGCCCGCCACGCGCGCGAGATGCGCCACGCCCACGCCCAGACTGCCGATATACACCGTGATGACGGGCTCGATCGACATGTTGGCGAGCAGCACCATCATCGCGGTCACGAGCAGCGCGGCCACCACCGCATAGTCGGGGCGGCGCGCACCGCTGCCCGAACCGGCCGCCGCGTTGCTTGCGTGCGGTTTCGCGTCGCTTTCTGGATGAAACTCTTCCTTCACCACGAAGACGGTCAGGAGCGCCGCCACGGCGATCATCGCGCCGCCGGCGAAAAAGGTGCCGCGAATGCCGATCCAGCCGGGCAGCACGCCGCCCACCAGCGGGCCGACGAGATTGCCCGCGAGCGCGCCCGTGGAAAGAATGCCGAGCGCCCAGCCCGCCCGCTCGCGCGGCGCCTGGGTGCCGACCATCACGGTGGAAGCCGACGCGTAGCCACCCACGAGACCGGCGATCAGACGCAGCGCGACGAGCTCGTACACATTGTGCGCCACACCGATCAACGACATCACCACGGCCATGCCGATGGCCGCGCGAACGAGCATGGGCTTGCGGCCATAGCGGTCGGCGAGGCGGCCCCAGACCGGCGCGGTGAGCGCCGTGCCGAGGAAGGTCGCGCCGAATGCCACGCCCGACCACTGGATCACGGCGGACTGCGAGCTCACGCCGAGCTGCCGCACGTAGAGCGGCAGGAAAGGCAGCAGCATGCTGAGGCTCACGAGCGTCGTGAACGAGCCGATCACGCACACGACGAGATTGCGTCGCCAGTACTGCGCATTGCGCTCCGCGTAGCCGCGCGGCTGCGGCTTTGTCTGCCGCAGCGCAGCCGCGGGAGAAGAGATGGTCGTATTCACCTGGCCCTCAACGCGGAGAAGAGATCGACGAAGAGCGCGAGCACGAGCGCCGCGGCGCCGATCGCGAACAGCGCGAGGTAGTTGCCGCCGCTCGACGAGAACACGAACGACAGGCCGTAGGCGGCAACCGCCTGCATCACGGCGAAGCTCGTCGTGGCGCGGCTCCACGCGCCCTTCACGGCGGACGGATGATGCGCGAGCAGCTCGTTCACGCGGCCGAGCACCAGCGGCACGATGCCGGGCGTGAAGGCGCCCACCAGCACGGCGGAGACCATGAGCCCCGCCGGGCCGAAGAATCCGAGCGCCGGAATCGCAACCGCCACGGCCTGCACCAGATACGCGACGCGCAGCGCCGGACCGAAGCCCGAGCGGTCCGCAAGGTGCCCCGCCGCGAGCGGGCCGACGATCGCGCCGATGCCGTACAGCACCCAGAACTCGGCGCCAGCATCCACGCCGCGACCCAGCCCGCGCGCCACATAGTCGACGAGGAAGATCATGTGCGGCACGAGCCCCACGGCATTCAGCCCGTATTCGGCATAGAGCGCGCGCAGTTGCGTGTGTGGGTAAGCCTTCGCGTGTTCGAAGCGCGAAGGCGCGTGAGCGTGCACCGGCGTGCCGTGCTCGGGCCAGCCGTTCCACGCCACAGCCGTGAGCAGCAGCGAGACGACGGCGAGGCCCAACCACGTGGCCGTCAGGCCCTGGCGCAGCAGAATCGGCACGATCGTGCCCGAGGCGGCAATGCCGAGCCCGATGCCCGTGAAGATGCCGCCGCTTGCGAAGCCGCGGCGCGCCGCCGGCACGTGCGCGAGGATCGTGGGCGCGGCGAGCACCATCAGCGCGCCGCCCGACAGGCCCGAGGCGAAGCGCCAGACGAAGAACCACAGGAACGATACGGGCACCGCGCAAGCGACGAACGCGATGGTCGCGAGCAGCATCATCGCGCGCAGCACGGTGGCGGGTTTGGCGGCGCGGACCATCGCGCCTGCGAGCAGCGCGCCGGCCAGATAGCCGCCCAGGTTGGCGGCGCCGAGGTAAG
Source organism: Paraburkholderia sp. BR10937 (assembly GCF_040965695.1). Lineage (NCBI taxonomy): Bacteria > Pseudomonadati > Pseudomonadota > Betaproteobacteria > Burkholderiales > Burkholderiaceae > Paraburkholderia > Paraburkholderia sp. BR10937. The sequence goes on along the minus strand of NZ_JBFRCL010000030.1, from coordinate 71,803 downwards.
CGGCGGTCGAGGCGGGGAACCAGTGGGCGCCGATGATGGCGGGCAGCAACGGCGTATAGGCGAAACGCGCGAGACCAATGCCGATGAGGCTTGCGCTAGCCCCGGCGAGCGTGCCCCGCCAGACGTTGTAGGCCGCAGGCGCGGACGGATTCGAGACGGCTTGATGCATGGCGACTCCAGAGAGCGGCTGCAATGAAGCAACCGCTGAACATGAGAGCCAGTCTAGGTTAGATCACTTGTCGAGAGAATCGATGCAGTACGTAAGTCATTCTTCCGCGTGGCGAACGAATGGCGAATATCGCTCAATCGGCGTCGGTAATGCGCCTGGCCTGCTCGAAGTACTCGCGCAGCCGCGGCGTGGCGAAATCGACGAAGCTGCGCACCTTGGGCACCGAAAGGCGCCCATGCGGCGTGACGAGATTCGCGGGCAGCGGCGCATGCTCGCTGTCGCGCAGCACGATCCTGAGCCGGCCCGCTTCGACCTCCTCGGCCACGTGATAGGAAAAGAGCCGCGTGACGCCGTGCCCCGCCACGGCCGAAGCCCGCGCCGCACGGATCGTATTCACGATGAAGCGCGGCGAGAACTGCACGACCTGAGGCAGCGCGGTCTGGCGCGCCGCCGGGAAGCTCCACGAGTCGAGCCCGAAATGCGTCATCGAGATGATCGGGTGGCTCGCGAGATCGGCGGGCGTCTCGATGGCGGGATGCGCGGCGAGATAGTCGGGCGAGGCGACCACCACGCGCCGCACCTCGCCCACCGGAATGGCGACGAGCGTCGAATCCTGCAGATGCGCAATGCGCAGCGCCACGTCGATGCCCTCGTCGATGAGGCTCGCGGGCCGGTCGAGCAGGTGCAGGCGGATCGACACCTCGGGGTGGCGGTCGATGAACTCCTCGATCATCGGGCGCAGCACCTCTTCGCCCACGGCCACCGCCGCCGTGACGCCCAGCAGCCCGCGCGGCGCGGAGCGCTCGTCGGCGGCGAGCAGGTCGGCTTCTTCGAGATCGGCGAGGATGCGCCGGCACGCCAGCGCATAGCGCTCGCCCGCCTCGCTCAGGCGGATCGTGCGCGTGGTGCGGTACAGCAGCGCCGTGCCGGTGTGCTCCTCGAGGAACGCAATGGCCCGGCTGACCGCCGCGGGCGAGCGGCCCAGCCGGCGGCCCGCGCCCGCGAGACTTCCCTCGTCGAGCGTGGCGACGAAAACCTTCATGGCGTCGATTCGGTCCATTGCGCGTTCTGGCGTGCGGTCGCTTCGCTCTGTGAATTCCGCGTCGATCTTAGCGGATAACGCGCAGGCGTTAAAATCGGCGCTTCCACTTTTGCGGCAATCGATCACTCATGAAGTGCCTCACCCTCTCGCCGGTCCTCGCGGCCTTCGCTGCCCTCGCTGCCATGGCGCTGGCCGCTGCTCCCGCTCTTGCCCAAACGTCGTCGGGCGATACGAATTCGAAGCGCGACTGCGCGATCGGTTATGTGACGGGCGTTGCCGGCTCGGCGCAAAGCGTGCGCGACTATCTGGCCACGCCCGACCGCGACCGCATTCGCTACCTGAAGGACAACGAGATTCAATGCAAGATCGCCGACGACGACAGCCACGCGTCCGCCTGCACCGGCGTCACGCTACTGAAGAACGAGAAGGCGAGCGTGTACGACGATAGCGACCCTGCCACTACCGCCATCGTCGTGCGCGTCGAACTCGATCGCGGCACCTACCCGGTGATCATCGTCGCGCCCAAAAACGAGGTGAAGTGCGACGAGTGAGCGGCGCGTAGTTAGCCTCGTAGTTCGCCTGGTTAGCGCGAGCTACGCTCGCACGCCGCGATGTCCGTCTCGGTCACGCCCGCCATGCGCGCGGCATCGACGATCTGCGACCAGCTCGTCGCATCCACGGGAATGCCCTGCGCCTCGCGGGTGCGCCGCGTCGCGTCCTCGCGCTCGCCGGGCAGCAGGATCTCGTCGACACCCGCCACGCGCCGCGTGGCCTTCAGCCATTCGACGAACGCGAGCGCTTCCTGCTCGCGCGAGGGCGCGTCGAACGCCGCCGGATCGACGATCACCGACGTCATGCAATTGACGATCGCGTGCGTGGAGACGATAGTTTGCTCGCGTGTGGTGAAGCCGCCCGAGAGCGCGCCCGCCAGGATCTCGCACATCGCGGCGAGCCCGGAACCCTTGTGGCCCGCCACCGCGCCGCCGAATGCGCGCAGCGCGCCGTGCTGGGTGTCGCTGAACAGCGCGCCGGGATCGCGCGTGGGGTGGCCGTCGCTGTCGATCAGGGCGTCGGCGGGCACATCCACGCCTTTGTTGTAGGCCACGCGCACTTTCCCCGCGGCAATCGCGCTCGTGGCGAAGTCGAGCACCAGCGGCGAGCGCCCCTCGAGCGGAAACGCCGCGCAAAACGGATTGGTGCCGAAGCGCCGGTCGATGCCGCCGAACGGCGCGACGAGCGGATCGCCCGCGACGTTGACGAAGTGGAACGACACGAGCCCGGCGCGCGCGCATTGCTCGGCCCAGTGCCCGATACGTCCGATGTGATGCGCGTTGCGCAGGCCGAGCGCACACACGCCGAGCGACTTCGCGCGCTCGATGCCGTGCTCCATCGCCTCGAACGCCGTGACTTGCCCGAAGCCGCGTCCGGCTTCGATCGTGAGCACCGCACCGGCGTCGCGCACGACCTGCGCGTGCGCGTTCAGTTTGAGCTCGCCTTCGCGGCACGACAGCATATAGCGCGGAATCATGCCCACGCCGTGCGAGTCGTGCCCGGCGAGATTGGCTTCGACGAGATGGTCGGCGACCAGCGCCGCCTCGCGCGCCTCGCTGCCGGCCGCGCGCCAGACGGCGACGACGAAGGCGTGCAGCGCGCGAGCCTCGATAACGACTTCTGAACCTTTTGCAGCGGTGGCATTCGACATGTACATGACCCTGTGTGTGGCAGCGAAACAAGAGGCGGTGCTGACGCGCTTACGGGCGCGACGCGTAAGCCGGTTCGTCGACGCCGCTGGTCTCCGGCGCCCGGAGCGGCTCGACGCGTCCGACAATCACAAGATAGCTCACGGCGCCTAGCACGCAAAACCCGCCGGCGACCACGAGCGGAATCGTGAACGAGCCGCGCGTGAGCTGCAGCATCACGCCGGTGAACGTCGTCAGCGCGATGCCTGCGAGATTCGATGCGAAGTTCTGAATGCCCGCCAGCGAGGCGACATGCCGCGGCGTGGGCGCGACGTCGGCAGGCAGCGACCAGATGCTGGCCGCCGCGGCCGCGAGGCTCCCGTATGCAATCGCGAAGAGCGCGAGCATTACGTAGACATCCTGAACAACACCGGTGAGCGTGATCACGGACGAAAGCAGCATGCCGCCGACGATGCACGTCTTGCGCGCGGCAGTCAGGCTCCAGCCGCGCTTGACGAGCGTGTCGGAAAGCCAGCCACCCAGCCAGCCGCCAGGGATCGAGGCGATGGCGGGCAAGGTGCCGAGCGTGCCGAGCGACTTGAGCGAGAAACCGCGTGCCTCGACGAGATAGCTCGGGAACCACGTAATGAAGAAGTAGATGACGAAGTTCAGGCAGAAGAAGCCCAGCATCATGCCCCACACGGTGCGGTAGCGGAACAGCCCGCTCCAGCGTATCGAGGCGGTGGCCAGCGCAGGAGCGCGCGGCTTGTCGAGTGTGGCCCGCGCCTCGGGTTCCCGGTACATCACGACCCAGCCCAGGATCCACACGAGCCCGAGCGCGCCGGTAATCAAGAACGAAGCCTTCCAGCCCCACGCGGCCATGATCGCGGCCACGAGCGGCAGCGAGAGTGCGGAGCCCACGCGCGAGCCGCTGTCGAAGATGCTCGTGGCGAGCGCGCGTTCATCGCGCGAGAACCACTGGCTCACGAGCTTCGCGCAAGACGGATACGCCCCTGCCTCGCCCACGCCGAGCATGAGCCGGCAGCCGAACATCGCCGCGAAGCCGCCCGCGACCGCGGTGGCCGCGGTGAACACCGACCACCAGCCCACGGCGAACGGCAACGCGATGCGCGCGCCGGCCCGGTCGACGAACCAGCCAAACGGCAATTGCATCACGGCGTAAGTCCAGAAGAAGCCGCTGAGCAGCAGCCCCATGGCGGCAGGACCAATGCCGAGGTCCTTCATGATGTGCGGCGCCGCCACCGCGAGATTGGCGCGGTCGATGTAATTGACCGCAATCGCCAGAAAGCAGAAGAAAATGACCAGCCAGCGCGATTTTTCCTTCATCGAAAGCACTCCTTCTGAATATGGCGTCGCCTCTCCCGTCAGGGGCGGCGCCTGTTCGAATCGCTCCCGCTCTACATGACCGCCCCCAGATGCCAGGGCACGAATTCGTTCTGGCCGTAGCCGTGCAGCTCGCTCTTCGTGCGCTGCCCCGAGGCCGTCGCGAGCATCAGTTCGAAGATCGCGGCGCCGGCCTCGTCCACGCTTTGCTCGCCGTCCAGAATGCGGCCGCAGTTCAGGTCGATGTCCTCTTCCTGGCGTCGCCACAGCGCGCTGTTGGTGCCGAGCTTGAGCGACGGCGAAGGCGCGCAGCCATAAGCCGAGCCGCGGCCCGTCGTGAAGCAGATCAGGTTCGCGCCGCCCGCCACCTGGCCCGTGGCGGACACCGGGTCGTAACCCGGCGTATCCATGAACACGAGACCCTGGGCGCGCACGGGCTGCGCATACTCATAGGCTTCGACGAGCCGCGTCGTACCGCCTTTCGCCACCGCGCCGAGCGACTTTTCGAGAATGGTCGTGAGGCCGCCCGCCTTGTTGCCGGCAGACGGGTTGTTGTTCATGTTGGCTTCCATGCGCGCGCAATACGCTTCCCACCAGCGAATGCGCGCCACCAGCTTTTCGCCCACCTCGCGCGACACCGCGCGCCGTGTGAGCAGATGCTCGGCGCCGTAGATTTCGGGCGTTTCGGAGAGGATCGCTGTGCCGCCGTGTGTGACGAGCCGGTCCACGGCCGCGCCGAGCGCCGGGTTCGCGGAAATGCCGGAGTAGCCGTCCGAGCCGCCGCACTGCAAGCCGACCATGAGGTGACGCGCATCGACCGGCTCGCGCGTCACGCGGTTCGCTTCGGCCAGCAGCGCACGCACCTGTTCGATGCCCGCTGCCACCGTGCGCGCGGTGCCGCCCGTCTGCTGGATCGTCATGGTCGAGAGGCGCGTGCCGCGCTCGAGTTGTTCGGCTTCCACGAGACCGTCGATCTGGTTCGTCTCGCAGCCGAGTCCGACGATCAGCACGGCATAGAAGTTGGCGTGCCGCGCATAACCCGCGAGCGTGCGGCGCAACACCGTGATCGGCTCGCCCTCGGCCGCCAGCGCACAGCCTTCGCCGTGCGTGAGCGCCACGACGCCATCCACGTTGGGGAACGCTTCCAGCGCTTCGGGGTGGATGTCGCGGCGAAAGTGATCGGCAATCGCGCGTGCGACGGTGGCCGAGCAGTTGACAGACGTCAGGATGCCTATGTAGTTACGCGTAGCGACGCGGCCGTCCGCGCGCCGAATGCCGAGAAACGTGGCGGGTTGCGCGGCGGCCGGCGTGTCGTGCGCGTCCACGCCAAATGCGTAGTCGCGCTCGAAATCGCCCATCGAGAGATTTTGCGTATGCACGTGTTCGCCGCAGCGGATCGGCCGGCTCGCAAAGCCGATGATCTGCCCGTAGCGGCGCACCGGTTCGCCTGGCTCGATATCGCGCAACGCCACCTTGTGGCCAGGCGGAATCATGCCCGCGACCGTTTGGTCGCCATAGAGTGCCGAGCCGGGCATCAACTGCCCGCGCGCGATCGCAACGTCATCACACCGGTCGAGGAGAATGAGCGCGGCCGAAAGCGAGGCGGGGTCGAGAAGCGTCATTGCCGGTCTCCCTGGGAAGCTCCGCGCACGCCCACGTAAAGCGAGTACAGCGACGTGCTGGCTGCGATGAAAAGGCGATTGCGATTCGGGCCGCCGAACACGAGATTCGCGACCGTCTCCGGCACGAGAATCTTGCCGAGCAGCGTGCCATCGGGCGCATAGCAGTGAATGCCGTCGCCCGCGCTCGTCCAGAGGTTGCCGTGCTCGTCCACGCGCATGCCGTCGGGCACGCCAGGCGAAATGTCCGCAAATAACCGGCCGTTGTGCAATCTGCCTTGCGCGTCCACATCGAATACGCGGATGTGATGCGGGCCGTTCTCGATATGCGAGGCGCCCGAGTCGGCCACATAGAGCCGCAATTCATCGGGCGAGAAGGCGAGCCCGTTGGGCTTCATGAAGTCGTCGGCCACGCGCTGCACCGCGCCCGTGGCGGGCGCCACGCGATACACATGGCATGCGCCGATTTCGCTCGGCGCGCGAAAGCCCTCGTAGTCGCCGAGAATGCCGTAGTCGGGGTCGGTGAACCAGATCGAACCGTCCGAATGCACGATCACGTCGTTGGGCGAATTGAGCCGATGCCCTTCGTAGCGGTCGGCAATGACGGTGATGCGCCCGTCGTGCTCCGTGCGCGTGACGCGGCGCGTGCCGTGCTCGCAGGTCACGAGTCGGCATTCGCGGTCGAGCGTGTTGCCGTTGCTGAAATTCGAGTTCGCGCGGAACACGCCCGTGCCGATGCCGGGCACCCAGCGCATCATCCGGTTGTTGGGAATGTCGCTCCAGACAAGAAAGTCGCCGGCGGGAAACCACACCGGTCCTTCTGCCCACATGCAGCCGCCCGCGAGCTTCTCGAACTGCGCGTTGGGCTGCAGCAGCATGCGAAAGCGCGCATCGTGGATTTCGTATTCGTGGGGATTCATCGTTCCGGCCTCGTACCGTCAGGGTCAGGTCACGGCGACGCGCGCGTGACCCGTCGCTCACTGCCGCGCCGGTTTATTAAATACTAGTTGAATAGGCCTGTGAAGATTTTCTTCAAGCGCCTGGAATGTGGTTTACCCGTGTTTACCCGCGAGCCTGGATGGCAATCAGGTTTTGTCGAACACCTGGTCCAGGTCGTAGACGAGCAGGAACACGCAGCCCGTGTCGCTATGAAATCCTGCGTCGACGGTGCCCCGTTCGGCAATGCCCGCGTATCCCGCAGTGAGTCGCCGGCCGTTTTGTACGGCCTCGCCTTCGAGTACGTAGATGAACTCGGGACCCGTATGGCGGTGATCAGGGAACGTTGCCCCCGCAGCGAACCGGACCAGTTGCATCGCGCGGCCGTCTGCTTTGCCGAGGTTCTTCACCTCTACGCCGGGCGCGAAGCGGGAGGGCACCCATGGCAGGCTCGCTGAATCGATGCCTGAGAAGCCAGGCGCGAGCGACGGGTCGTTTGCCATGACGGTGCCCTTGTGTGCGCTGGTGCGCGTTATTGCGCCTTCGCGTCGGCAGCGGCGAGCATGGCGTCGGCGATGCGAGACTCGCCGCTCGATTTGAGCGCTTCGCCCGCGCCGCGAATGTCGCGCTCTTCCTTGTTCTGGCTGAGCTTGCTCTTGCCGACCAGACGCGTGATCTCGATCTCCACGCCGACGATCGCCTTGACGAGCATGTCCGTGTAGTCCTTCGGCGCATCGGCCATCTTCCAGGGCTTGGGTTGCGTGGCTTCGTGCGTACGCGTCAGGCGGCCGATCACGCCGCGCACGTAGCGCTCGTCGTCGAGAATCCTGATGCGCCCATGAGCATGGACCACGACGTAATTCCAGGTCGGCACCTGCTTGTGCGCCTCGTGCTTGCTCGGATACCAGTTCGGCGAAATATACGCGTCGCCCGCGTGGAAGATCACGAGCACGTCGTCGCCGTTCGCCACGTCCTGCCAAACCGGGTTGGCGCGCGCGACGTGCGCGCGCAGAACGCCTAGCTCGCCCTCGCCCGCTGCGAGTTCAAAGGGAATGTGATTGGCGTCGAGCCCGCTCTTTCCCTGCGTGACCAACGTGCCAAAAGGATGTTGGGCGATGCAGTCGTGCAGAACGTCCTTGCGGTTTTCGGCGAAATGGGCTGGTACGTACATGCGTTTGTCCCTGCTCGTAAGGTGATGGGTTAGCGCGGCCGATGCCGCCACAGACCCGAGTCTGCCGCAAAAGTGGTTTATTCTGTAGATCCAGTTTATTCATATTCCAGTGAACCAGAATCATGCCAAGAACCGCGCAGGCCGCCGAGATGCCATCGTTCGGCACGCTGGACCGGGAGACCGGCAATCTCAGCCGCCAGGTCGCCGAGACGCTGCGCGAAGCGGTGCGCAAAGGCGATCTGCGGCCCGCCGATGCGCTGCCGTCCACGCGCGCGCTCGCCGCTTCGCTCCAGGTGGCGCGCGGCACGGTGGTCGAGGCCTACGAGCAGCTCATAGCCGAAGGCTTTCTTGAATCGAAGGCCGGAGCCGGTACCCGCGTGGCGCTCGCGCTGGCCGAGCCGCCGCCCGCGCGCGAGCCCCGCGTGGCTTCAGCGCAGGCGGCACAAGCCGGGCTGCCGGAACGCGCCGAAGCGTTCGCCAGGATCGGACGCGAGTTCAAGCCGCTTCCTCCAGTGCCGTTTGCCATTTCGGTGCCAACGGGCATGACCGCGCCCGGCGACGTCTGGCGCCGGCTCGGCAACCGCCTGCGCGCGCGGGGCCCCGCCTCGCCGACCGGCTATGCCGACCCGCAAGGCGCTCTGACGCTGCGCGAAGCGATTGCCGATTATGTGCGCAAGTCCCGCTCGGTGCGTTGCGAAGCGGATCAGGTGATCGTGACGAGCGGCACCCAGCAAGGGCTCTTTCTCGCAAGCCAGGTGCTGCTGGGGCCGCGCGACCAGGCATGGGTCGAGAACCCGGCCTACCGGGGCGTCACCGCCATCCTCGAAAGCCTGCCCTACCGCAACGCCATGGTGCGCGTGCCCGTGGACGCCGAAGGTCTCGACGTCGAGGCCGGCATTCGCATGGCGCCGAAGGCGCGCGTGGCGTTCGTCACGCCCTCGCATCAATATCCGCTCGGCATGCCGCTGAGCATGGCGCGGCGCGCGGCGTTGCTCGCGTGGGCGCGCGCCGCCCATGCCTGGGTCGTCGAAGACGACTACGACAGCGAGCTGCGTTACGAGGGCTATCCGTTTCCGGCGCTGCAGGGCCTCGCGCCGGATCGCGTGGTGTATCTCGGCACCTTCAGCAAGATCCTGTTTCCCTCGCTGCGGCTCGGCTATGTCGTCGTGCCGCCCAGTCTCGTGGATGCGTTCTGCGGCGCGCGCGTGCTAATGGACCGCCATCCGCCGACGGCCGATCAACACGTGCTCGCCGCCTTCATGACCGAGGGGCATCTCGAACGACACGTCCGCAAGGTGCGCAACGTCTATGCCGAGCAGCGTCTCAGTCTGATCGACACGCTCGAAGCGCTTTTGCCCCGTGAACTGGCGTGGATCGAGCCCGGCGATCAGGGCATGCATCTGGTGCTCTGGCTCGCCGCGAGGCTGGACGATCACCAGATCGTGCGGCGCGCAGCGAACGAAGGGATCGCGGTGCGTGCAGCGTCGCCCATGTTCGCCGCGGGCACCGCGCGCCCAGGGCTCATCCTCGGCTTTGGCGGCTTCAGCAGCGCGCAAATGAAAGCGGCCGCGCAGCGCCTCGCCGCCGTGATTGCCGCGGCGGCGCAATGAAGCGAGGCTAAACGCTCCGGTCTACTGGATATCGCTGCGACTTGCTCAATTCGATAGCGAGGAAGTCGACGAACGCCCGAATGCGCGTGGAAAGCTGGTGCCGCTGCGCATATACGGCGTAGATGTCCGCGCCCGGCGTTTCATACTCGGGCAGCACGACCACGAGCCGCCCGTCCGCCAGATATTCATTGATGTCCCATTCCGCGCGCATCAAGATGCCATGCCCGTCCAGCGCCCACTTCACGGCAATCTCGCCGTCGTTGGTCGTGAGATTGCCGTTGATCCGGATTGCTGCCGATTTGCGCGCACTGCCGCGCTCGTTCGACAGCCGCCACACGCCATAGGCTTCGTCGCCCTGGCGAATGCTGATGCAGTTGTGCTTCGCGAGGTCGTGCGGCGTGACGGGCGTGCCCCGGCTCGCGAGATAGGCGGGCGAAGCGCACAGCAAACGCCGGTTCGCCGCGAGACGCCGTGCAATCACGCGCGTATCGGGCGGCTCGCCGAAGCGGATGCAGACATCGTATGAATCTTCCGTGAGCGGCGGCGGCATGACCGACAGCTGAAGCTGCACGGAAACCTGCGGATACTGCGCGACGAAACGCGAAAGCGCGGGCCCGATATGGCTGCGCCCGAAGCCGAGTGTCGCGTTCACGCGCAGCAAGCCCTTGGGATGCTTCTTCGAGCCGCCCAGCAGCTCGCCCAGCTCGTCGATCTCGTCGAGGATGCGGCGCGCGTGCTCCAGGTACACCTCGCCTTCAGGCGTCAGCATCATCCGGCGGGTCGTGCGGTTCACGAGCGGCACGCCGGCTCGCTCCTCCATTTGCGCGAGCCGCTTGCTCACGGCAGCGGGCGTGAGGCCCAGCTCGCGCGCGGCGGCGCTCAGGCTGCCCGAGGAGGCGAGCGTCGAGAAAAAGCCCAGATCGGCGGGTAGAACGGTGTCGGTCACGGTCGCCACTTGTGAATTCAAGTTAAGGATGCTTTGAGTCTAGCACCGGTTTTTGAACCGGGAGTTCGGTAAAGTGAACCCACACTGGCCACACTTCACAGGAACGAGACATGAAGACCTATCGCATCGCAACCATTCCCGGCGACGGCATCGGCAAGGAAGTCGTGCCCGCGGGCAAGGAAGTGCTGGAAGCGCTTGCGAAAACCACGCAGCGCTTCGCGTTCGAATTCGAAAACTTCGATTGGGGCGCCGACTACTACCGCCAGCACGGCGTGATGATGCCGGCCGACGGGCTCGACGCCATCCGCAACAAGGACGCCATTCTGTTCGGCTCCGCGGGCGACCCCGACGTGCCCGACCACATCACGCTCTGGGGCCTGCGCCTGAAGATCTGCCAGGGCCTCGATCAGTACGCGAACGTGCGCCCCACGCGCATCCTGCCCGGCATCGACGCGCCTTTGAAGCGCTGCAAGCCCGAAGACCTGAACTGGGTGATCGTGCGCGAGAACTCCGAAGGCGAGTATTCGGGCGTGGGCGGGCGCGTGCACCAGGGGCATCCGCTCGAAGCCGCAACCGATGTCTCGATCCTCACGCGCGCCGGGGTCGAGCGCATCCTGCGCTTTGCATTCCGCCTCGCGCAGTCGCGCCCCCGCAAGCTGCTCACGGTCATCACCAAAAGCAACGCGCAACGCCACGCCATGGTGATGTGGGACGAGATCGCGCAGCAGATTTCGAAGGAGTTCCCGGGCGTGAAGTGGGACAAGGAACTGGTGGACGCCGCCACGGCGCGCATGGTCAACCGCCCGGCTTCGCTCGATACGATCGTCGCGACCAACCTGCACGCGGATATTCTCAGCGACCTCGCCGCCGCGCTCGCGGGCAGCCTGGGCATCGCGCCGACCGGCAACATCGATCCCGAGCGGCGTTATCCGTCGATGTTCGAGCCGATCCACGGTTCGGCCTTCGACATCATGGGCAAGGGGCTCGCCAATCCCATCGGCACGTTCTGGTCGGTCGTGATGCTGCTCGAGCATCTGGGCGAGACCGAGGCCGCCGCTCATGTCATGCAGGCCATCGAGACCGTGACCGCCAACCCCGCGCTGCACACCGGCGACCTGGGCGGCAAGGCGACCACGGCGCAGGTCACGGCCGCGGTGTGCGAACTCGTCGAAAAGGCGGCCGTCGCTGCCTGAGCGCTCAGCGCTCGTGCGCCGTTAAAAGAAGCAGACACGGGGGCGTGACACTAAAAAACACCCGCGCGCCCCCGCCAAAACCCTCCGAGGAGGAGACACGTGAATTCGGATACCGAAGCAATCGTCACGCGCAAACTCATGTGGCGCATCATCCCGTTCGTCATGCTGCTCTATTTCGTGAGCTTTCTCGACCGGGTCAACGTGGGCTTCGCGGCGATGACGATGAACAAGGCGATCGGCCTATCGCCCACGGCGTTCGGCCTGGGCGGCGGCCTCTTCTTCATCGGCTACTTTCTGTTCGAAGTGCCTTCGAATCTCATCTTGCACCGCGTGGGCGCGCGCATCTGGATCGCGCGCGTGATGGTCACGTGGGGCATTGTCTCGGCGGCGTCCGCCTTTGTGACCGGCCCCAGCAGTTTCTATGCGCTGCGCTTCTTGCTCGGCGTTGCGGAAGCGGGCTTTTTCCCCGGCATCATCCTCTACCTGAGCCTCTGGTTCCCGACGAAGCAGCGCGCGGCAGCGGCGGCATGGTTCATGGCGGCGGCGCCGATTTCGACGGCGCTCGGCTCGCCGATTTCCGGCGCGCTCATGCAACTGCCGACCCTGTTCGGGCTCGCCAACTGGCAGCTGCTTTACGTGATCGAAGCGGTTCCGGCCGTGCTGCTAGGCTTCGTGGTCCTGAAAGTTCTCACCGATGCGCCCTCGAAAGCGCAGTGGCTCAAGCCGCAAGAGCGCGACTGGCTCATGGCGAAGCTCGCCGATGAAGCGAGGGCGCGCGAGGGGCACGCAGGCCATACGGCGGGGGCACTGAGCGCCCTGCGCGACCCGCGCGTGCTGGCGCTCGCGCTGATCTACTTTGGCACCTCGGCTGGCCTCTACACGCTGGGCCTGTGGGCGCCGCTCATCATCCGGCAATATGGCTTCAGCTCGCTCGAAACCGGGCTGCTGAACGCGATTCCGAGCATCGTGGCGGTCGCTGCCATGATTCTCTGGGCGCGCCACTCCGACCGCACGGCAGAGCGCACCTGGCACGTCGTGATTCCCTGCGTCCTGGCCTGCGTGGGCTTCATCTTCGCGGGGCAGGCCAGTACCGCGCTGATGATCGTGCTGGCGCTCGTGGTGGTCAATGTCGGCATCAGTGCCGCGAAGGCGCCGCTCTGGGCCATGCCCAGCATGTTTCTCTCCGGCGCGGGGGCCGCAGCGGGCATCGCCATGATCAATTCGATCGGCAATCTCGGCGGGTTCGTCGGGCCCGCCGTGATCGGATGGCTGAAAACCCGGACCGGGAGCTATGCCGTGGGCCTGTATGTGGTTGGCGCGACGCTCGCGCTTTCCGCGGTCGTAACGTTGATGCTGAGCCGCAAGGCGAGCCAGCCGGTGATGGCGCAGGTGAGGCACGATCACTGAAGGGACAGGCCCTGCGCGGGCATCGGCCGGATGCGTCAGGCCTTGCCCGCGAGCCGCACCGCCACCACGCAGGCCGCGAGCGAAATCAACGAGACGATCAGCACGGTCCATTCCATCGGCACATAGCTTTCGCGTACGGCCCAGATCGCCGCGCCCGCTATTGGAGCAATGCCCTTGGCGATATTCGCGGGCATCGAAAGCAGGCCGCTCACCGCGCCATAGCCTTCGGTCCAGAGCAGCGCCTGCACGATCGTCCCGCGCAAGATCGTCATCATGCCGTTGGCGCCGCCATAGACGATGGCGAACAGCATCAACCACGCGGCCGACTTCCCGGCACACATCAGGATCACGACGGAACACGGGAAGGCCGTCGTCACCACGATGGCGACGGGCCCCGGTCGCGCGCGCCTGCCGACGGCGAACCATACGACACGCGCGAGCACCTGGGCCGGCCCGATCGCCGCCATGGTGACGATAACCGTGGCGCCCGCAACGGCACGCTCGCGCATCAACGGGATCAGATGGAACGTCAGCGCCACGAACGTGGAGTAGTACGCCGTGAAGCAAACGGCCAGCGCCCAGAACACGGGCGAGCGCAAGGCGTTGCGCGCCGATGCGCGGCTGACCTCGCGCGCGCTTTTGCGCCTCGCGGCGTCCTCCCCCGGCTCGCCGCGACGAATCGCCAAGCCGTGCACCGGCAAGCACACGAGCAGATTGACGAGCGCTAGCGCGAGCAGCGCGCCCCGCCAGCCGAACGCATCGATCAAACCTTGCGTGAGCGGAATGAACACGGTGCTAGCGAAACCCGCCACCAGTGTGATGAGCGTGATTTTTCCCGCGTAGCTGCGCGGAAACTCGCGCGTCACGACCGCAAACACGGGGTCGTAGAGCGTCGCCGCAATCGCCACGCCAAGGCCGCACCACACGACGAAGAGCGTCGGCAGATCGCGCGCCTGGGCCCAGATCACGAGCATCGCCGACGCGAGCAGCGTACCGCCCGCCATGACGCGCCGTCCGTAGCCGCGATCGATCAGCGTGCCGACCGGGTAGGCCGCGAGCCCCGAGACCAGCAAACCCACTGAAACAGCGGCATTGGTGGCCGTGCGGCTCCAGCCCATCGCGCTCTCCATGGGCACGACGAAGAGCGAGAACGCGTAGTAGATCGTCCCCCACGAAACGAGTTGCGCCGCCGCCAGCGCCCATGTCCGCGCTGTGGCGTGCGTTCCGTGCGGTCTCGCGTTGGTCGGTGTCGGCATGAATGAGAATGTATCGGCAACCTTTGGCAAGCTCGGGCACGCCACTCGCCAGTCGAGAACCCGGCCCGCTTTGCCGATTCTGGCGCACCTTCAGTGCGCTTGCACTATGTGCGCTAGCGCACGGAGCAGACTGCGCGGAGTCCCTATGCTCGCCGGGTGCCCGAGAGACCCGGCGCGAGCCCTCACGTTCGTTTCGCCAAACGGTGTCGCCAGTGCGTAGCCAAGCCATCCAATATGCCTTGCTTCTCGCCTGCGGGTGCCCGCCAGTCATCGATGCGCACGCAGCCGATGCAATTGGCATAGTCAAGACGATCAAAGGCTCGGTGCATGTCGAGCGTGCGAATCAGCCGGTCGGCGTCGCGGTCGGCAGCGAGGTGTTCGCGAGCGATCGCGTCCTGACCGGCCCCGCGTCTTCGGTCGGCATCACACTGCGCGACAACACGCTGCTGACCGAGGGCGCCAACTCCGTTCTCGATCTCAACAAGTTCGCATTCGACACCACCACCTACGACGGCGCGCTCGACGTGAGCATCAAGCGCGGCTCGCTCGCCGTGGTCGACGGCAAGCTCGCGAAGGCCAATCCGGAAGCCGTGCGCTACAGCACGCCCACCACCACGCTCGGTGTACGCGGCACGGAGTTCATCATCGAGGTGGGAGGAAGCGGGGAGACCGATCATTGAAGACGACGAACCGCGCACACCGGCTGCCGCGATCCATGACGCTCACGCTGTGCGTGTGCCTCTGCGCGTGCAGCACGCCGGACAAGATCACGCTGCTGCCCAATCCGGACGGCAGCGTCGGCAACGTGATCGTGCATAGCGGCAGCAAGACGCAGGTCATCGACAAGGCCTACACGCGCGCCGACGTCTCGAAGGGCGGCGCGATCGAGCAAACCGCCGGCAACAAGGCCGCCGTGGAGACCCAGTACGGCGCCCTGCTGGCCGCCGAGCCGCCCAGGCCCCGAACGTTCACGATCAATTTCGTATTCGACTCCGCCACGCAGCTTGCGCCCGAGTCCACGGCCACTGTAGCCGAGTTGAAAAAGGTCTTGGCGAGCTGGCCCGCGCCTCACCTCACGGTGGTCGGCCACACCGATATGGCGGGCTCCCAGGAGTTCAACGACCGGCTTTCCATGCGCCGGGCGCAAAGCGTGGCGTCGTTTCTGGTCAAGTCCGGCATACCCGCGCAGCAGATCGAGGTTGCAGGCCGAGGCAAGCGCGAGCCGCTCGTCCATACCGCGGACGGCGTCCCCAACCAGGCAAACCGGCGCGCAGTCATCACCGTTCAGTAATCCGTATCGATACGCGTTACTCTTTAGCGATCCCATGCCACGATGAAACGCTACCGCAACTCATGCATCGCCTTTCTCAGGCGCATGATGCGGGCGCGCAAAGGGCGCCCCTGGGCGCTCGCGGTGCTCTTGACGCTTCTGTTCATCAACCTGTGCAGCGAATGGCCCGGCGATGTTGCGCGGCCAGCCTTGCTCGATACGCTCGACACCGTGTTGCCCGACACCTTCGGCTCGGCGCGCCAGCTTCTTTTCGACCACTACCAGCGCCGCTTTCCGCGTGTGCCGGCCACGCAGCCGGTGACCATCGTCGAGATCGACGACAAGACGCTCGAATCCTTCGGCCAATGGCCCTGGCCGCGCAACCGCCTCGCCGGGCTGGTCGATGCGATCGAGGCGAACAGACCGCTGGCGATCGGCCTCGACATCTACATGCCCGAGCCCGACCAGACGTCGCCTGGCAACGTGGCCGACAACCTGCCCGCCTCGGAGGCCGCGCTCGCCACGCAACTGCGCGCGCTGCCCAGCCACGAGCGCATTCTCGCGACCGCATTGCGCGCATCGCCTTCGATCCTCGGCGCGGCGGCTTTCGATTATGCGACCTCCACGACGCGCACCGACATCCTGAGCGCCCCCGTGCTCGTGCACGGCCCGGACGCCCTCGCGAACGTTCACCGCTTCAATTACGTGCTCGCGAGCCTCCCCGAGTTGCAGGGCGCGGCCCACGGCCAGGCGATGCTCAACGTCGCACAGGAACAGGGCACAGTGCGGCGCATTCCGCTCGTGCTGAGTCTTGGCGACAAACTCGTACCGAGCCTGCCCATCGAAATGCTGCGCGTGGCCACCGGCTCGCCAGCCATCGAGGTGTTCGCGGGCCCATCCGGCGTGCGCGCCGTCGGCGTGGCGGACGTGCGGGTGCCAACGCAACCCGACGGCGATATCTGGCTGCATTTCGCCTCGATTGCGCGTACGCAGCAGCGTTATGTTTCCGCACGCGACGTTTTGCAGGGCAAGGTCGATGCGAGCCGTATCCGCAACAAGCTGGTTCTCGTCGGCCTCACCGGCACGGGCTTGACCGACATGCGCACGACGGCGTTGGGCGAACTGGTGCCCGGCATCGAGATACAGGCGCAGGTGATCGAAACGATTTTCGAGGGCCGCTTCCTGCAGCGCCCGGATTGGGTGATCTGGGGTGAGACGGCTTTCATCCTCGTGCTCGGCCTGTTCTTCATCTGGTATGTGCCGCGCAACGATTCACGGCTCGCCGTCTTCATGCGCGCCGTGCCGAAGGCCTCCGCCATCATCGGCCTTACGCTTAACCTGCTCACGCTTTCGGTTTGCTTCCTCGTGTTCCGTTATTTCGGCTTCCTTGTCGATGCCGCCTCGATCTTCATCATTCTTTCCGCGGTCATGGGCAGCTTCTTCACCATTTCCCTCATGGAGCCGGAAGCGCAAAACGCATCCAGCTCCGCCAAGGCGCCCGAAACGGGCACGTCGCTCAACACTTAGCGATTGCTTCAGTTGCCTGCATGGCTTCGACCTGGCAACCTCAGTGCTACATTACGATCCTGTTTGCCCGACAACAGGACGTCATCCAAGGCACGGAGCGCGAATGACCCCATCGGAACGGATTGACCAGCTAATCGCGGAACTCACCGACTGGCGCCGCGAAACCTTCGCCGCGATGCGCGAAGCCATTCTCGCGGCCGACCCGGCGATCGTCGAGGAATGGAAATACATGGGCAGCCCCGTGTGGTATCGCGACGGCATGATCGCCGTGGGCAACGCGCACAAGGGCAAGGTGAAGCTCACGTTCCTGTACGGCGCGAGCCTGCCAGACCCGAAGCAGCTGTTCAACGCCGGGCTCGACGGCAACGCGCGACGCGCTATCGACTGGCTCGAGGGCGACAAGGTCGACAAACGCGCGCTCACAGCGCTCATTTGCGCGGCGATCGAATTCAACCAGGGCAACGCGAAGAAAAAGGCGTCTGCCAAACCGCGCGCCCGCAAAACGGCCTGATGCGAGCGCGAGGCGCCTTCGCCTCAGGCGTCGGCTTCGCTCACCTCGCGAATGGGAATCACGGTGCGCGCGCCGCAATCGCGCAGCAGGTCGCGCAACTCGTTGATGACGGGAAACACTTCGTGATTCCAGTCAGCGCCCTGGTTGTCGTGCGCGGCCTGTTCGAGTTCGACGATGGTGCGGTCTTCCTTGAAGATGCGCTCCGTGAACCAGACCAGCAGCGGCCACGCCGCGTCGAGCAGGAACGGAATGGCAGGCCTGCGGACTGAAAGGAGTCCGAAAGTCCGGTTCGTGCGCTGACGCGCGTCGAGCGGCACATAAACGATCCACAGGTCCATCAGGAGCGAGTCGTCGCCCGAGCGTATTTTCAGCGTTTGATACGGATATTCCGTGCGGATCGTCATCACGCTCTGATCGCTCGGGTCCGCGCGGTTCCTGCTCGCGCCGAACACGAGCGCCTCGCCCGCAGGCTGCTTGCCCGCCATGCGCGCGAACGTATAGTCCACTTCGATGGAGCGCTTGCCGCGCCGCCGGCCGAGCGAGCGCGCCCGCATCTGGCCCATCTGGCGACGGTGCAGAAACTGGTGATTCATGTCCATCAGATTCTCGTGCATGAACGAGTAGTGGCACTTCACCTCGCGCCCGAAGCGGCGCGTCTTGTATGCCTTGTCCGTGACCGAATCCAGCACGGGCAGCGGCGTTTCTTCGGCGAGCGTGGTGTTGCCGGGAAAGACGAAGATCATGCCGTGCGCCTCGCGGCACGGATAGGCGCGCACGCCGTTGGGCAGGCGCTCCCTGCCGAGGTAAGGCACGTCCACGCACTGCCCCGAACAGTCGTAGGTCCAGCCGTGGTAGCCGCAGCGCAGCGACTCGCCATCCACCACGCCCGCATGCAGCGGCACCTGGCGGTGGGCGCAGCGGTCTTCGAGCGCGTGCACCGCGCCCGACGCGGTGCGAAACAGCACGATGGGCTCGCCGGCGAAATGCGTGCCCAGCGTCTTGCCAGGCTTGAGTTCGCGCGACCAGGCGAGCGGATACCAGTGGTCGGGATGAATGGGCACCCGGCGCAGGTCGCGCGGTTCCTGCAAATGTGACTCGATCGTATAACCGTCAGGGAAAGGCATTGCGCGCATGCGGAGAAACTCCTTGTCGAGTCCGTCGATATCGTCGTTATGGTCGTTATCGTCGTTCTGGGAAATTGGTACTTCGACGCAAATCTCGTGCCCGTTCATTCAACGCGAATGGCGCCTGGGTGTCGATCAGTGTTTTGCCGGAAAGCACGCGATGATGGCCGCCTGAACCTTGACGATGGCGGCGTCGCGCAGCGAACTGTTGCGCCACCCGAGTTCCACGGGATAGCGCGGCAGATCGAGCGGACACGCGAGCAACTTCAGGCCCGTCACGCGTGCGATCGCCTTGGCCGCGTGGCGCGGAATCGTGGCGACGCTGCGCGTGCCCTTGAGCAGAAAGGGCAACGCGGCGAAATGCGTCGTAGAAGCCACGACATTGCGCTTCAGGCCGCGCGCGGCGAGCCCTTCATCGACGATCCCGACCACGCCGCCCGACGACACGAGGATGTGCCCTCTCGACACGTAATCGCCGAGCGTCAAACGCCGCAAGGTGCGCGGTGCGTCGTCCACGAGGCACGCATAGCTGCCCTCGCCGAGCACCCGGTGGCTCAGCCCGCGCGAAGCGAAGCCGCCCGCCGCGACAGCGAGATCCATGTCCTGATTGGCAAGCGCATCGGCGACGATCTGACTGTGCGTCTGGCGAAAGATGATGCGCAGACCCGGCGCGCTGGTTTCCAGCGTTTCGATGATGCGCCGGCCGAAAGCCACTTCGAAGTCGTCCGAAAGCCCGATGGAAACTGCGCGACCGTGAAACGTGGTGGCATCGGGCGAGGCGATCGCGAGGCTATGGCGGCAACGGTCGAGCGCTTCGCTGATCACGGGCTTGAGTTCCTGCGCACGCGAGGTCGGCGCGAGCCCGCGGCCGGTGCGCACGAACAGCGTGTCCGCATAGAGCGCGCGCAGACGCCTGAGCGCCGCGCTCACGGCCGACTGCGTCATGTCGAGGCGAATCGCTGCGCGGCTCGCCCCGCCCTCTTCGAACAGCGCCTCGAATATCTTCAGCAGATTCAGGTCCACGGCGGCGATATCAAACTGGTTCATATCACTTAGTATCGATATACGTTCTCGCGATCTTATCGCCGTGGAAAGATGTGGGCAGTCCAACCCCGTGGGAGCATGTCATCATGCCCAGGTCGAAAGTCGCCGCGCTGCAGATCGGTTCGTCCGCCGCCGGCAAAGCGCAAACGCTGGAACAGATTCTCTCGTTCGAAGCGCAGATCCGCGCCTCGGGCGCGCAACTCGTCGTGATGCCCGAGGCGTTGCTCGGCGGCTACCCGAAGGGCGAAATATTCGGCACACGCCTCGGCTACCGCCTGCCCGAAGGCCGCGAGGCATTCGCGCGCTACTACGAGAATGCGATCGACGTGCCCGGCGCGGAAACTGAAGCGCTCGCGGAGCTCTCGACGCGTTGCCGCGCGTCGCTCGTGATCGGCGTGATCGAGCGCGACGGCAGCACGCTCTTTTGCACCGCGCTGTTCTTCAATCCGGGCGAGGGGCTCGTGGCGAAGCATCGCAAGCTCATGCCGACCGGCACGGAACGGCTCATCTGGGGGCAGGGCGACGGCTCGACGCTGCCCACCGTGCGCACGGAATCCGGCGTCGCGGGCGCGGCCATCTGCTGGGAAAATCACATGCCGCTGCTGCGCACGGCGATGTACGCGAAGGGCGTGCAGATCTGGTGCTCGCCCACCGTGGACGAGCGCGACATCTGGCAGTGCTCCATGCGCCATATCGCGCACGAAGGACGCTGCTTCGTGATCAGCGCGTGCCAGGTGCAGCCTTCGCCCGCGGCGCTCGGCGTCGAGGTGCCGGGCTGGGACGAGAACCGGCCGCTCATCAACGGCGGCAGCCTGATCGTCGGGCCGCTCGGCGACGTGCTGGCCGGCCCGCTGCGCGGTGAAGCCGGGCTCATCGTCGCGGAGATCGACACAGGTGAACTCACGCGCGCCCGCTACGATTTCGACGTGGTGGGCCACTACGCGCGGCCCGACGTGTTCGCGCTTTCGGTCGATGAACGGCGCAAGCGCACGGTCTCGTTCATCGCGGAGTAACGCCGCGCGCCGTTAAAGGTCCGCCGTCACGCCGAATACAGCCCTTCCGGCCCGTTGCGCAGCGTGCGCGCCAGCAGCTCCAGCCCTTCTCGCAGGGCCTCGTGGCTGCGCGCGCCGCCGAGGCTCAGGCGCACCGCGTGCGGTGCCGACCCGCGGCCGATCACGAAGCTGTCCGCCGTTTTCGCGAGCACGCCGGCCTGGCGCAGCGCCGCCGAGAATTCGGCGGCGCGCCAGGGCTCGGCAAGCGGAAGCCAGAGATGCGGGCTCGCCGGATCGGTGCGATACGTCCAGTCCGCCAGCACCTCGGCGGCGATCGCATGGCGCGCGTCCACCTGCGCGCGCTGCTGAGCGACGAGCCGGTCGACTTCGCCATCCACGATCCAGCGCGCTGCGATCTCCGCGGCGAGCGGCGACGTCATCCAGCAGTCGCTGCGTATCACCGCGAGGATCTTGCCGACCCAGTCCTGCGGCGCCTGCACATAGCCCACCCGCAGGCCCGGCGCGACCGCCTTCGAAAGACTGCTGATGACGATGCCGTGCTCGGGCAGCCGCGCGGCGAGCGGGGTGGGCGGCGCATCGAGCAACGCGGCGGGCACGAGGTCTTCGATCACGACGAGGTGATGGCGCACCGCGATCTCGGCGATCTGCGCGCGGCGCGCTTCGGAGAGCGTCGCCGTGGTCGGGTTGTGCAGCGTCGGCACGCAAAAGAGCGCGCGCGGCGCGAGCAGCCCGCACGCGCGCTCGAGCGCGGCCGGCACGATGCCTTCCCCGTCGATTTCGATGCCGACGAGATTCAGCCGCAACTGCCGCGCGAGCGCGACGATGCCCGGATAGCTCAACGCTTCGGCGAAGATCGTGTCGCCTGGCCGCAGCACCGCGCGCAACACGCACGCAAGACCGTGCTGCGCACCCTGCGTCACCAGCACACGCTCGGCGGCCACCGTGCAGCCCATGCGCGCGAGCCAGCGTGCGCCCGCCTCGCGGTGCGAGCGGCGCCCGCCTTCGGGTTGATACAGCAGCAGTTCGCCCGCGAGGCGCTCGTCGGCGGCCAGTTCGCGCAAGGTCTGTGTGAGCAGGAAGGCTTCGTCGGTCGGCATCGGCACGTTCTGGCCGAGATCGATCAGCCGTCCCGCCGCATGGACGCCCGGCGCACCGTGCGTGATCGCCGCCGCCCGCTCGCTGGACTCGGGCGCGGGGCGCGTACGGTCCTGGATGCGCGCCCCGTCGGCGTCGGGTTCGGCCACATAAGTGCCGTCGCCCACGCGCGCGACCACGAGGCCGCCGCGCTCCAGCTCCGCATAAGCGCGGCTCACCGTGCCGGTCGTGACGTTGAGCTTCTTCGCCAGCAGCCGGTGTGCGGGCAGCTTTTCGCCAGGCAGCATCTGGCCGCCGTGAATGGCCTGCGAATAGGCCTGGGCGATCGCCCGATACTTGGGTTCGCTGCTGCGCGAGAGCGTGGGCATCCAGCCATTCATGGTTTTCCCGAAGGAGCAATGCACGCCGCGGCACGGCGCGACGGCTGCGTCATTATCGCGCCCAATTCGCGGAAATGAAGGCTGTCATTTACTTAAATTGACTTCATTGAGGGCACGAAATTGACCCTCTAGGATGCCGTAACGCCTGACAAGGCCAAGGAGACAATCGCCCGCCCCACGGCGCGCGGCATGCGTATCTTCAGACGTAAGTCACGCAATGCTGCACGCGCCGGAGCGGCGCCCCACGCCATGACGAACCGCATCGCACGCATCACCGTGAGCCAACATCGCCTGCCGCTCGACCCACCGTTCCCCGCCTCGTGGGACAGCCGCCCGCGGCGCGCCTTCCCGGCGACGATCGTGCGCGTGGAAGACGACGCAGGCCGCGTAGGAATCGGCTCCGGCGACGCGATGTACGGCTTCGACGACTACCGTGACATCTTCATCGGCGCCGACCCGCTCGACCTCGCACGGCACTCGGCGGTCCTCGAGAACCTCAGCTTCCACGCGGGCCGCCTCTGGCCGCTCGACGTCGCGCTCTGGGACCTCGCCGGGAAAATTCGCGGCGAGCCGTGCTGGCAAATGGCCGGCGGCCGGGCGAAGCGAGTGCGGGCCTATGCGTCCTCGGGCGTGCATCGCACGCTCGAAGGCATGGCGCAATGGGCCGAGCATGCCGTCGCGCGCGGCTTCCCGGCGCTCAAGGTGCGCTTCGGCCGCCCGACCCTCGCCGACGATCTCGCCGCGCTCGCCGCCGTGCGCGAAGCCGCGGGCGAGACCATCGAACTGATGGTGGACTGCAACCAGGGCTGGCGCATGCCCTGGGACACCCAGGCGCCGTGGCGCGCGGACGAAGCGCTCGCCGTGATTCGCCAGATCGAAAAGCATCGCGTGTACTGGGTCGAGGAGCCGCTCCATCGCGGCGACTACGCGGGCCACGCGCAGTTGCGCAAGCAAACGCAAGTGCGGATCGCAGGCGGCGAGATGACACGCGACGCGCACGAATTCGCGGCGCTCCTCGCGCACGACTGCCTCGACGTCTATCAACCCGATGTCGTCTGCACGCTCGGCATGGAGGGCGCGCGGCGGCTCGCGGCGCAAATCGAGGCGCACGGCAAGGTGTTCACGCCGCATACGTGGGGCAACGGCATTGGCCTCGCGGCCAACCTGCATGTCGTGGCCGGCGCCGCCCACGCGCCGTTCGTCGAGTTTCCCTATGACCCGCCCGAATGGACGCCGGCGCGGCGCGACTTTCCGATCAAGCACGTGATCGACATCG
The DNA here is from genome assembly GCF_040965695.1 of Paraburkholderia sp. BR10937. Taxonomy (NCBI): domain Bacteria; kingdom Pseudomonadati; phylum Pseudomonadota; class Betaproteobacteria; order Burkholderiales; family Burkholderiaceae; genus Paraburkholderia; species Paraburkholderia sp. BR10937. Next base: position 48,191 of record NZ_JBFRCL010000030.1, on the reverse strand, counting down.
ATGCGAATGGCTGGATCGCGCTAAGCGACGCGCCCGGCCTTGGCATCGAACTCGACGAAGCCATGCTCGCCGCGACACGCGCACACGACAGCCGTTACGACTGAATCCTCATTGGGCCGCAGCACGAACGAGATGCCAGCCCACATCTAAAGCATTCCGAAACATTTCAATAAAACGGAGACACACCATGAACCGCCTGACCACCCTCCTGCGCGCAGCCAGCCTGGCAGCGCCGCTCGCCCTCGCCGCATTGCCGGCGCACGCCGCCGGCACCTGGTGCAGCGCAAGCAAACCCGTGCGCTTCGCGGGCGTCACATGGGAAAGCGGCAACTTCACGAGCGAAGTGCTGCGCTACATCGTCAAGAACGGCTATGGCTGCCAGACCGACACGGTGCCCGGCAGCACGGCGGCCACCGAAACGGCGCTCTCGCGCAACGACCTGCAGGTCTGGTCCGAGCAGTGGACGGGCCGCTCGGAGATCATCGCAGGCGCGCTCAAGGCGGGTTCGGTCAAGCTCGTGGGCGACACGCTGCCGGGCGGCACGAAGGAAGGCTGGTACGTGCCCGACTACGTGGTGCACGGCGACGCGAAGCGCGGCATCAAGGCCAGCGCGCCCGACCTGCAGTCCGTGAGCGATCTGCCGAAATACAAGGGGCTTTTCGTGGACGACGAGGAACCGGATCGCGGCCGCTTCCTCAACTGCCCCTCGGGCTGGGACTGCGAACGCGTGAATTCGCGCCTGCTCAAGCTGCTCAAGCTCGACGACACCTACACGAACTTCCGCCCCGGCACAGGCGCGGCGCTCGACGCGGCCATCTCCTCGGCCTACGCGCGCGGCAAGCCGATTCTCACCTACTACTGGGAGCCGGCCGCGTTGATGGCGAAGTACAAGTTCGTTCAGCTCAAGATGCCGCCGTTCAACGAAGCGTGCTGGAAGACGCTGCGCGATGCCAGCAGCGCACAGCCATGCGCCTCGTCGTATCTGGTCTCGCAGTTGAAGATCGGCGTTTCGACACCGTTCTATCAGGCCGAGCCCGACGTGATGGCCTTCTTCTCGAAGGTGAACTTCCCCATCGACTTCCTGAACACGACGATTCTCGACATGACCGAGCATAAGGTCGATGCCCAGGACGAAGCGCTCAAGTTCCTCAAGCAGCACCCCGAGATGTGGAAGACCTGGGTGCCCGCCGATGTCGCGCAGAAGGTGCAGAAGTCGCTTGGCGCGTAAGCGCAACGCGCCCCACGAGATAAAACGATTCCAACGAGAAAAGCCGGGCCGCGCAACGCGGCTCCATGATAAGGAGACTTAAATGAAGAAGAAGATGCTTGCGGCGCTGCCGCTCGCGCTCGCCGCAGCGGGCGCGCACGCGCAAAGCAGCGTGACGCTGTACGGCCTCATCGACCTCGGTGTGGACTACGCCAGCAATGTGGCGAACGGCGCGAACGGCCAGCTCGTGCCGGGCACCGGCAGCAAGCTCGTGCAGATGCAAAGCGGCGTGCCCGCCGGCAGCCGCTGGGGTCTGCGCGGCACCGAAGACCTGGGCGGCGGCTATGCCGCGATCTTCCGGCTCGAAAGCGGCTTCAACGCGGCGACGGGCGGCCTGGGCGGCGGTCTCGCGTTTTCGCGTAACGCCTATGTCGGCTTCAAGTCGGATCGATATGGCCAGATCACCTTCGGCAAGCAATGGGACGCCACCGTCGATCTGATCGAGCCGTATTCGCTCAACGGCAACTACGGCGGCTGGTATTTCGCCCACCCGAACGACATGGACAACCTCGACAACGGGTTCCCTGTCAACAACGCCGTGAAGTACGTGAGCCCGGTGCTCGCCGGCTTCCAGTTCGAAGGCCACTATTCGTTTGGCGGCCAGGCGGGCCAGTTCTCGAACAACGCCTCGTATAGCGCGGCAGCAGCCTACACGCTCGGCTCATTCAGCGCGGGCGTAGGCTACCTGCGCGTGAACGATCCGATCACGGCGGTGGCCGGTTATGGCAGCGGCGGCAGCTTCGTGAACTCGATCTTCGGCGACGCGCTCGCCAACGCACGCTACCAGGGCGTCCTCTCGGCCGGCGCGTCGTATGTGATCGGCAGCCTCAAGCTGATGACGAACTACTCGAACGTAGACTTCGCCTCGGCCACCGGCAGCGGCGACCTGCACTTCCAGAACTTCGAAGTGGCGGGTACCTATGCCGTGACGCCCGCGTTCGTCGTGGGCGCGGGCTACACCTACACGGTAGGCCAGGACCACGCCACCGACAAATCGCCGAAGTATCACCAGGTCAACCTGATCGGCCAGTACGCGCTGTCCAGGCGCACCTCGCTCTATGCGATGGGCGTGTACCAGCACGCGGCCGGCTCGGCGGACAACGCGCAGATCACGGGCTTCAACCCCTCGGGCACCGACAACCAGGCCGTCGCCCGCGTGGGTATCACGCACGCGTTCTAACGCTTTCCACGCTGTCCTTATCACTGAAAACGCGCCGGCGCGAATGACAATGCGCCGGCGCTCCAGCATCGCGAGGCTTGCATGCGACGCCTACCCTCTTTATCGGCACTGCGTTCATTCGAGGAGGCGAGCCGCACGCTCAGCTTCACCCGGGCAGCGCAGAACCTGCACGTGACCCAGGGGGCGATCAGCCGCCAGATTCGCCTGCTCGAAGACTATCTCGGCACGCCGCTCTTCATGCGGCATCATCACCGGCTCGAAATCACGGCCGCGGGCAAGCGTCTGCTGCCTACGCTGCAGGCCGCGTTCGACAGCATCGCCCATACGCTCGACACGATCCGCGCCGATCCGTCGAACAGCCTGCTCAGCCTGAACGCCGCGCCCACGCTCGCCACGCGCTGGCTCACGCCGCGCCTGCGCGACTTCCAGATGCGCCACCCCGACTTGCGCATCTCCATCACCAACGAATACGGGCCGCTGCACGGCACGGAGCGCAACGAAGATTGCCAGATCCGCTTCGGCATGGAACCGCTGCCGGGCGGCCAGAGCACGCTGCTCATGCGCGAGCGCCACGTGCTGGTCGGCTCGGCGCGTGAGTTCAGCCAGGCGGCCGCCGATCGACACGCGCTGCGCGAAATCCTCGCGCAGCATCCGTGGCTCTATATCCTCGATATCGACCGGCGCCTGCTGGTCTGGGAAGCGTGGCTCGAAGCCGCGGCGCTCGACGTTCAGATCGCGCCGCGTGGCGAGCTGGAGTTCAGCACGCTCGATCAGGTCATTCACGCGGCGGTGGCGGGTCTGGGTATCGCCGTTGCCGACCGGCACATGATCGCGCCCGAACTGGAGAACGGCACGCTCGTGCAACTGAGCGAGGTGGAAGTGGTGGGACCTTCGGGATACTGGCTCGACGTGCGTCCCGAAGTGCAAGAGACTCTACGCGTGCGCAACTTCAGCAACTGGCTGGTCGAGCACCACTGCGAACGGGACGGGCAACAACGCTAGCGCGGGTGCATGACTGGCGTCACGCACCCGCGTCTGCGACCTCGGCATCGTCAGTTGGGATCGATCGGCGGGCCCGGCGGACCCGAGTCCACCTGTCTCATCGTGGCCGCGGGGGGGCCTGCGCCCTGTGCCACGTTGCGGGCTCCTTGAGCCGCGATCGAACGCGAGAGGATCTCCCGTGCTTCGCCGCTCGACGAATCGACGGTCAGTGCATGCCCCGCGTTATGCCAGGCGCACACCCACCGCCCATCGCGCGCGCAAAGCCGCGCGTAGCCAAGCAGCGAATCGCGCTGATCTTCGCGCGACGTCAATTCGGCCTGCATTTGCAGTGCAGAGCCGTTGCCCGGTTGTGCCGCGAGCGCGGAATTGATCGCGCTGCGCGCGGGCCCGAGGCTGTTCTTGTCGAGGCTCGCGCGCGCGATCGACAGATTTCTCGAGACGTCGGCCCGCGATTCGGCGGCGGCCTTCGCTGCGGCGACCTTCTCTGCGTTGGCCTTCGCGGCGGCGACCTTCTCCGCATTGGCCTTCTCTGCCTTGGCCTTCGCGGCGGCGAGCTTCTCCGCGTTGGCCTTGTCTGCCTTGGCCTTCGCTGCAGCGAGCGCGTGCTCTTCGGCAGCGCTCGGCGCCGCGGTCTCCGCGCGAGCCGTTGCGGTACGCGGCGGCTGCGCTTGAGCGGGCGTCGGCTGGGGCGCCGGCGCAGGCGGCGCGACATGGGCCACCACCGGCGGCGGCGCTGCTTTAACAGGAGGCGGCTTCACGCTCGCGACCGGAGGCGGCGGGGCACTGGCGACGGGAGCCGATGGCACGCTGGCAACCGGAGGCGGCAACTGCGCGACGGCCACGGGCGGCGCACTGGGCACCGTGTGCGGCTTCGTGTCGTGCGCGGCGGAAGCGACCTTGGGTCCGAGGATCGCGCCCTCCACGATCTGGGCGCCGACGGTCGGCTCGCGCCCGGCGTGGTGCGAAATCATGTACGCGGTCAGCAGGAACGCGATCGACACCACGCTGCCAATCGCATAGAAGGGCATCCACGAACGTGACGCCCGAGGCGCTTCATCGCGCAGCTCGTAATCGCTGTCGCGCGGCGCGCCACCACTGAAACTGAATGCAGACGGGTTCCACTCCGTGCGCGCGTGGCGCGCGAAACCATCGTGCCATTCGGGCGCGGCGGACTCGCTAGCCGGCGACATGCGCGGGCCAGAAGAAAGCTGCTTCGCGCCGCACTGAGGACAGATCATCAGTGGCGCATTAAAACCGGTCCCGCAGTATGGACATCCCCACGGACCAGACTTGGATCGGCCAGGTTCGTTGAACATTGCAGGCATGGAAGCTTTGACAGGATGGTTTCGGGTTTGCTACCGGCGGCTGGTGCGCGGCGCAGCGGAGGCAACCAGGCGGCACGGATTCGAAGTATTGGCTGTAATCCCTACTCTATTGCGCGAATCGCTGGACGGTTGTAACAAATAGTCGATTTGAATATGAGCTACTTCGACGCGAAGTTCAACCGGCATAATCGGCCAGATGGCGGATAGGGACAGGTGGGATTTCGACCCCCGCTGGGGGTTCCCGAGGCGTGCCATGATGGCTGCGCCGCGCAGGCAAATGGGCCCGTTTGATACGTCCCCACGCCGTGACATCTTGATACAGAAATCGTGTGGCGGATTCGCCATGAGCGGGCGTTCGCCATGCCCGCGCGGGCTATTTGGCCCTCGATTTGCGTGCCAAATCGCGACGGTGATGCCGGCTTTTCTACGGGCTTTGGGTGACGCGGGGCCCGCGCGTCACGCCTTCAACGCGTCCTTGTAGACGCGGCCATCCTTCATGATCAGGCTCAGGTTCTGATCGGGGTTCGCCAGCAGCGTCATGTCCTGGAGCGGGTCGCCCGCCACGATCAGCAGGTCCGCGTACGCGCCCTCTTCCAGCACGCCAAGCTTGTGCGGATATGGATTGCGCTCGCCCGCCATCGCGAGCAACTGTCCGTTCGTGGCCGTGGCCATGCGCAACGACTCGGCATTCGAATACCAGCGCGTCATGTGCCCGAGCATCGTGCCTTGCCGCGTGGCCAGCGCCTGCGAAAAGATCAGGTCCGTGCCGAACGCCACCTTGAGCCCATGCTTGCGCGCGAGCTTGTACATGTTGTCGGTCCCGGCTGTCACCTCGAGAAACTTCTCGCGGCTCGACGGCGCCAACGGTGCAACATCCTCTTCGCTGGTAAATGGTTGCGTACTCAACCATGTGCCGTTCTTCGCCAGGACTTCAGCCGTCCGGTCGTCGATGAGGTGGCCGTGCTCGACGCATTGCGCGCCGGCAGCAACCGAGCGCTTCACCGATTCCGGCGTGTAGGCGTGCACGAGCACGTAAGTGCCCCAGTCGGAAGCCGTTTCCACCGCGGCTTTCAGTTGCGGCTCTGTGAACGTGAGCATGTCGAGCGGACTGCGCGGCGTGGAGACGCCGCCGCAGCCCACGATCTTGATCTGCGTGGCGCCCATCATGAACTGCTCGCGCACACGCAGGCGCACTTCGTCGGCCGTGTCGGCAATGGCGGCAGCGCCGGTGCGTTCGATCTCGCTGATCTGGCTGCTCGTGCGCGGCACGTCGGTCAGCAGACGAAAATCCCCGTGGCCGCCCGTCGTGGTGATCATCGCGCCGCAGGGGTAAATGCGCGGGCCGCTCAGCATGCCGGCGTCGATGGCCTGCTTCAGGGCGAACGCGGGGCCGCCCACGTCGCGAATGGTCGTGAATCCGCGCAAGAGCGTGCGCTGCGCCTCCGCGCCCGCGGCCAGGTAGACGAAACTCAGATCGGACTGGAGGATGGTCGCGATGGGGACCGCAGCGAGCAGTGAATGCCAGTGCATGTCGATGAGACCGGGCATCATCACCTTGCCGCCGCAGTCGATCACGCGGCCGCCCGACGCGTTCCGTGCGTCAGGCGCGCCCCGCCGCAACTGCGAGATGCGGTTGCCGTCGACGACGAGGGACATGCCGTCCTGCAGAGCCGCGGACTTGCCGTCGAACAGGCGAAAGTTCGTGAAGGTCGTGGGCTGGGCAGGCGCGGCGGCGCCAGGTTGCTGCGCGCTGCTGAACTCGGGCAGCACCGCGCTCAACAGGGAGGCACCCATGCCCACCAGGAAGCCGCGCCGCGCAAGGTCGGCGCTGATGCGGCGACTGGCGAACTCCGCGAGCGCCTTGTCGCCCAGGCAGGCGGAGACCGGGCGGATTGCGTTGCCGCGGCGGTTGATTCTGGAAGCCATAGGTCACCTGTGAAAGTAAGCCACGCATTTATTCTGCATGCCTGACTACATCGTCCTTCGTCAACAGCAGCGCCAGCGGCCGTGTCGAGCTGAACGCGGAGAAGATGATCGTAAGCGCCACGGTGCCCGGCACGGCGAGAAAGGCGCCCGGAATGCCCCAGAGCGCCGTCCATGTCGCGAGGCTCATGAGGATGACCGCGGGGCTCAGGTTCAGCGACCCCGCCATCAACCACGGGTCGAGCACGTTGCCCATCACGAAGTTGATCGCGGACAGCGCAATGAGCAGCGTGATCGACTCGTTCCACTGGCCGAACTGGAGCGCCGCGAGCAAGGCGGGGAGCGCAACGGAAATGAGCGACCCCGCATACGGCACAAAGTTGAGCAGCACGATGAGCACGGCGAGCAGCGGCGCGAACTCCAGCCCGACCAGCTGCATGCAGACCCAGCTGAGAATGCCCAGCACCACGCCGAGCAGCGCTTTCAACGCCAGATACGTGCCGATCTTCGAATTGATGGCGTCGATCACGGGCTCCATGTCTGCCTTGCCGCGCATGACCGCGGAGAGCTTGCGGCGGAACCGCCCCATCTCGACCATGAAGAACGCGGTGTACAGCAGAACGACGAGCGTCGTCGCCATAAGCGAAGAGAGCGAGCCGAGCAGCGAGGTGAGCAGCGACTGGACGTTGACGGTCGCGAGCAGCTCGCGGCGAAACGCCGTCCACGAAGCCTCGGTCTCCAGATGAAACAGCGCGGTGATTTTCGCGAGCAACGCGAGCAGCGTGGCTTCGTACTTCGGCGCCACGGCGAGCATGCGATCAGTGTCGGACAGTAGCAGTTCGGTCGCGAGCCACGCGGCCGCGAGGATGAGCGCGGCGGCGCTCCAGTAGCGCACGCCCGCGCGAATGCGCGGGCCCACGTGGGGCACGCGCCGCAGGATTTCGGCGAGCCCGTAGATCACATACGACGTGATGATCGCGAATGCGATCGGCACCAGCACCGGGCGCCCGATATAGAGCACCCACCCCGTGATGACGGCGATGACGACCACGCAGGTGAACGTGACGAGATCCTGTTTCATGGAAATGCTTTGGATGACGAACCACGTTGCGTTGATGTTGTAGACAGCGGTTGCGCTCGGCGTGTCGCGCGGCGAACCGGTTATCAGGCTATCCGGCGCGAGACGTTTGCAAGCCATCCACGCTTCGCCGCGCACATCAGGCCCTCAATAAAGCGTCTTCGGGGCGCGATCGGCCGCCACTTCGCAAGACTAGCCGCTTTGAAAAAGACGTGCGCGCTAGCTGGCGAGGAATCCGACAACCGCGCCCGGATTTTCGTTGCACGCACATCGACTCTTCGCGCGGACAAAAGATCTCTCCTGCATTTAAGTCACGTTTAAGCAGCTAAAAGTACCTTACGCGCACCTTCACCATCTCTTCGAAGACCATAGCAATGAGTACCATCAAATATCGGCGCCGGGGCCTGATCGCCGGTGTAGCGGTGGCGCTTGCCGGCGCCTGGGTCGTCAGCCACGAGCACGCCAGCGCGGACGAAAGCGGCATCACCAAAACGTCGTTGTCGGCACCTGTGCCGAAGGCAGACGACGTCCGCGGCGCGGCGCCGAACTTCTCGGCGATCGTCGCGCAGTACGGCCCGGCTGTGGTCCATGTCGAGGTCGTCAAGGAAAACCCGGACTCCGAAGACGGCCATTCGGGCGCCCTGGGTTCGGGCTTCATCGTGAGCCAGGATGGCTACATCCTGACGAACAATCACGTCGTCGAAGGCGCGGACGACGTGACGGTCAAGCTCACCGACGGCCGCAAGCTCCCCGCACGCGTGATCGGCACCGACAAGGCCGGCGACGTGGCCGTGCTGAAAATCGCCGGCACGGGTTTCCCCACGGTGAAGATCGGCAATCCGGCGAACAGCAAGGTCGGCGACTGGGTCGTCGCGATCGGCTCGCCCTATGGTCTCGACAACACCGTGACCTCGGGCATCATCAGCGCGAAGTCGCGCCAGCTTTCGGAAGATAGCCCGACGCACCTGATCCAGACCGACGTGCCCGTCAACCCGGGCAATTCGGGCGGCCCGCTCTTCAACCTGAACGGCGAAGTCATCGGCATCAATTCGATGATCTATTCGCGCACGGGCGGCTTCCAGGGCCTCTCGTTCGCGATTCCGATCGACGAAGCCATGCACATGAAGGATCAGATCGTGCAGGGCGGCGGCAATGGCGACAGCAACGGCACGACGCTGGCGCGCAATGCGCATCCGCGTCTCGGCGTGGCCGTGCGCGCGCTCAGCAGCGACGAAGCGCAGCAGGTCGGCGTGGACGGCGGCGTGCTCGTCGTGAAAGCGGGCGGTGCGGCAAAGGCGGCTGGCATCAGCGCCGGCGACGTGATCATCGCGGTCAACGGCATCGAGGTGGACAACGTCGAGCAGCTGCAAAGCATGGTCGCGCGGGCACGCAGCAACGTGTCGATCGTCGTGGCCCGCGACGGCGAGCAAATGACCGCGCAGGTCCAGCTCGCGCCGCGCGCGTAACGCCGCGGCCGGGTCCGGGCCTGGCGCGCGCTCGTCGCGCACTCACGGCCCGTGGCTCGCCAGGTAGTCGATCCGCTCGACGATGTAGTCGTAGAAGGGGTTCCACGAAAGTCGCGTGAGGAGCCCCGCCCCCACGATCAGCGCCCCGGTTTCGCCGCGCACGGACTGGGCGCCCAGATGGATGCCCAGGTCGTCGTTGGGATCGGGGTTGCGGCCGTACAGCGAATCGGTCACCGGAAACGGCAAGGCCACGTGTGAAAGCGAATAGACATCGAGCGGATAGTCGAGCCCCGTGGGTTCGACTTTCGCCGTGGTCTCGTTCGGCGCCGTACTCTCTTCGACCACGTGCGGCGAGGTAGCCGAGGCGTTGGTGAGCACGGTCAGGCGGTAACGCAGCGGCGGCACGGGCGAGAGACGGCGCAGCGCGTCACGCATCGACGCGCGCAGCAGCGGGCTCCATTGCGCCGTGCGGTTGATGTCGAACAGCACGAGCTCGCTGCCGTTGGCCGGCAGTTGCGCATACAGCGAACTGACGATCGCGCTCGTGCTCACCGTGAAGTCGAGCACGGACTGGAACGTGAGCGTGGGCGGCAGCACCGCCAGTTTGCCGTTGCGCGCCGCGTCCGCCACTTCCTGCTGGATCTTGCGTGTGACCCGCCACGACTGGCGTGCGCCGTTCACCGGAAACGAGTTGTACTTGAACGGATTGAATTCCGGCACGATGTCGAGCCAGGCGGCTTTCGCAAACGCGGGCAGGATCGCAGGCAATGCCGCGAGCCCCGCAAAGCGCGCGAAACGCGTAATGCCGATCATCGGCGAAAGCAGGATCAGGCGGTCCGCTTGCGGCAGGCTCGGGTCGTCCAGCGCCTCGAGCGAATATTGCAGCGCGAGCGCGCCGCCGTTCGAAAATCCCACGATATGCAGCGGCGCAGGCGCCGGCACGAGGCGCCGCGCTTCGCGCACGGCGAGGCGCGCGGCCGCCTCCCAGTCTTCCGCCGTCACTTCGGTCAGCCCCGAGGGCACGGTGCCGTGCCCCGGCAAGCGCACCGCCACCACGGCGAAACCATCCTGCTGATAGCGCTGCGCGATGTGCCGCAGACTATAGGGCGAATCGGTCAGCCCATGCAGCATCACGGCCACGCCGCGCGGCGCGCCTTGCGGCATGAGCGTGTACGAGCGGTTCCAGTCGGTGCGAAAGTGCCCGGGATAAATCGGGCTGCCCGAGAAATAACGATTGGCCGGAATGCGTTCGTCCGCCGGCAGCTTGTCGGTCACGTTTTTCTTCACCGCGTCGAACAGGCGGTTCTCGTTGGCGATGTATTCCTCCCACGTCGCATGATCGATTTCGTGCGCGTGCATGTCTTCCGGCACATAGATGTGCCACAGGCTCAACGGCGCCTTGCGCTGCGCGTCGTAGAAGCGCACGCCGGCAATGCACACGAATGCGATCAGCACGAAAAGGGCAATCCGCCTGATCCAGCGAAGGAGCCACGCTCTCGTCAAGAAATTCGCCATGTCCGGTCAATGCCTCGTGAACGGGTGCCCTTTCCCTCGCGCTAGCGCGGGAAAACCGGCCAGATGAGCGGTACCAGCATTACGGTGATCACGAGCGCCCCGAGGGCAGCCGGCGAGCCCACCATGAAAAATTCCCGGAACCGATAGCCGCCAGCCGTGCTGACGAGCGCATTCACGGGCGTCGAGATCGGCGACATGTAGGCCGCCGACGCGGCAACCGCCGTCGTCATCGCGAACGGATACGGCGACGCATGCAGGTGCGCCGCCATCGCGAGCACCACGGGCGCCATCAGCACCGCCGTCGCCGTGCCGGAAATCACGGTGCCGATCACGAGCGTGAGCAGGAAGACGGCGCCCAGCAAGCCATGCGCACCCCAGTTGCCGGCCACGCGCAGCACGGTGTCGGCGGCGATGTCGATGCCGCCCGTGCGCTGCAGCGCGATGGAAAACGGCAGCATGCCCACGATCAGCACGAGGCTGCGCCAGTGAATCGCGCGATACGCGCTGTCGAGGCTCACGCAACCGGCCGCGCCCATCAGCAGGCACCCGATCAGGCCCGCGAGCACGTTCGGCACGCGCGGCGTGAGCATCATCGCGATGACGAGCGCCATGATGGCGAGCGCGTGCAGCGCCTTGTGCGGCACCGGCACGTAGGCGTCGCTTTCGACCGGCATGGCGAGACACACGATATCGCGCTCCACCGCCTGCATCGAGAAGATGTCGATCCACGGCCCCACCACCAGCAGCGTGTCGCCCACCTTGAGCTGCGTGGCCTGCAGATCCTGCTCGAGCGCGGCGTCGGCGCGGCGCAGGCCGACCACCGTCACGCCGTGCCGGCGCAGCGACGCGGAACCGCGTGCGACGTTGCCGACGAGCGACGAGTCGGGCGGCACGATGACTTCGGCCATGCCGACGTCGTGCGACTGGTCGGTAAAGTATGCGCCGGACATGCGGCGCGTCGCGAGCGTATAGCGCGCGCAAAACGCCTGCACGTCGAAACTCGCGGACTCCACGTCGAGCAGCAGCACGTCGCCGGGCGCGATGCTGCTGTCCGCGGTCGCGGGCAGGACCGTCGCGCCCATGCGCGTGCGCCGCTCGATCGCGACGACGTGCGCCACGGGGTCGTCGTCGAGCCCGGTGTGGCCGAGCGTCTGCCCCACGAGCGGCGAATCCGCGCCGACTTCCAGGCGAAAGGCGCGCCCTTCGAGCGAATAGCGCGCAACCCAGTCGTTCAGCGACGGGCGCGTGGTCGTCTCTGCGCCACCCGTGCCGTTCAGAAAACGCCTCGCGAACAGCATCCAGCCGATGCTCGCGGCGAGAACCGGCACGCCCAGCGGCGTGATGGCGAAGAAACTGAAGGGCCGGTAGCCGCGATAGACGAGCGCGCTGTTGATGACGAGGTTCGGCGTCGTGGCGACGAGCGTGAGCATGCCGCTCGTGAGTGCGGCCATGCTGACCGGCATGAGCATGCGCGCGCGCGACACGCCCGACTGGCGTGCGATGCGAATGACGATGGGAATGAAGATCGCGACGACGGCCGTCGAGCTCATGACCGAGCCCATGACGCCGACGATGATCATGATCAGCACGACGAGGCGACGCTCATTGGACCCGCCGCGCTCGATCAGGTAGTCGCCCACGCGCTGGGCAACGCCCGTGCGCGCAAGCGCGTCGCCGAGCACGAAGAGCGCCGCGATGAGGACGATGTTCGGGTCCGAGAAACCGGCCAGCGCCTCGTTGACCGTCACGATGCCCGAAAGCGACAGCGCGACGATCATGATGAGCGCCACCGCGTCCGAGCGGGGCCTGCCGATCAGGAACATCGCGATCGCGCAGGCCAGACAGGCAACGGTCATCAAAAGGTCGGTAGACATGATTTCGCTTTGCCTGCTCAACGGGCCTGGGAAACCACTGCTACCGCAAATAGTGCCGGATTTTGAAAACTTACGTTTCAGCGCGGCCTTGAGCCGCCATGCCCGCCGCGCTGCCGTTTTGATGCAACGTTTGTGAACGTCGAGCCATTCACGCTTCCAGCAGCGAAACGCGGTTGCGCCCCTGGTGCTTGGCCCGGTACATGGCCTGATCGGCCTGGTCGAGCAGCGAGCGCGCCAGCGCTTCCGGCGTCGCGGCGCCGGTGTTCGCCTCGCTGTTGAGCCGATACGCCGCCACGCCAATCGACACGCTGAGCGCAATGCGCCCGCCCTCGTCGTCGAGCACGTCGAGCGCCTCGACCGCGATCCGGATGCGCTCCGCAACGGCCAGCGCGTCGGGCAGCTCGCACATCAGCAGCGCGACGAACTCCTCGCCGCCGTAGCGCGACACCGTGTCCCCCACGCGCACCTGCTGCTTCAGGCAGGTGCCGATGGCGCCCAGCGCGAGGTCGCCGGTTGCGTGGCCGTGCGTGTCGTTGATCTGCTTGAAATGATCGATGTCGATGAAGAGGCACGACATGGGCGCCGCGTGCGAACTCGCGCGCCGGATTTCGTGATGCAGGCGCTCGTCGAAATAGCGGCGGTTCGACAGGCCCGTGAGCGGGTCGGTCACGCCGGTCTTGCGCAGATGCTCGCGGTGAGCGACGTTGTCGAGACTCGCCGCCGCAACGCGGCTGAAGCGCGCGAGCAGATCGGTGCCCATGCTGGCGTCGAAGCGCGCGGGGTCATCGCTCGCGAGGCACAGATAGCCGAGCAGCTGGGTGCGGTTCAGAAGCGGCAACACGATCGCGCTGCCGATCGTAGTCCGCGCGTCGAAGAAGGTCTCGCTCACCGCGGGCTCGAGTTCGCCCAGCTCGCTCACGCGGCCAAGCCACGGCTGGTTTCCCGCGCACAGGCGCGCCAGCGCAAGGCCGCCCTGGAGCCCGGAGCGCAGGTTCGCTTCGAGGTCGGCGCGCCCGCAGTCGGATTCGAGCAGATCGCGCAGCAGCGGCGTGCGCACGTCGAGCCAGAGGCCGGCGCAAGCCAGCCGGAACACCTCGGGCAGATAGACGAATATCCCTTCGAGAAAGACGCACCAGTCGTGCGCGCCGATCAGGCGCAGTTCCACGTCCTGGAACGACTTCGATGCGCGCTCGTTCCGCTGGACGGTTTCGATAAGCGCAGCAAGATCCAGTGAAGGCTGAGTCCCGGGATGTGTCACGATGCATCGAGAATATTCCGAAGCCTGCTATTACGGCAGCTTGGGGACAGACTTGAGCGTCGAACGACGACACCCGCGCGCCGGCGGCCTGTTCCAGCGGGGTCAAGGCAAAAGAAAAGACCGCTGTCCGCGAGGGCAGCGGTCCTGCTTACGGTAACAGGCTGCTGTTACTTGGCCGGAGACGCGGTAGACGGGGTCGCCAGCGTGTTGTTGCCACCATAGGCGGGGGTGGCCGACGTTGCGCCATTGTTCATGCTCGAGTTCGGCGAAGCGGCGCTCATGCCGCTGTCCGTCCCGGTGGCGCCCGGCGTGCCGTAGCCGCTCGTTGCATTGTTATTGGCAGCGGCGGGCGACGTAACGCTCGGGGTTGCCAGCGTATTGTTGGCCTGTGCATACGCACCGCCAGACAGCACGAGTGCGGCGACGGCCGCGATGATTGTGCTGGTTGTCTTGATCATGACTTGCTCCTCCTTTGATTGGACTGGAATTCCGACACAAACGACCCGCGATATTTCTCATTGGGCGGTCGTTATATGCGGCTCACGACGATCAAAATCGCGTAACTGTTCGCAGGCTTGCATGTAAAGCAAACCACTGCCAGTTGATATCAAGTTTAGGAAAGCAATCGCGAATAATTAAGCGCATTGTGCGCAACGATTTATTTCGTTTTCTGGCAATTACCCGTAATGGCGTAGTGGATTTCGCGGGCTCGAATCCGTGGCTGCGCGGCTCGATATGCGGTTCGGCGATTTGACCTGGCCTCTGCGAAAAGCCCCTTTTTTAGCTCCCTGATTGAAATCCACCTCGACGATTTACAGCGCATTTTGCGAGACTACATTTCGCATCCATATTGCGGAATATCGGTCGCCTTCATTGCGGCACACATAATCGGTCTGCGCGATTTTCGTTGCATGCGCATCGAGGTCATCATTCATTTCCGCGTTGGCATGCAACGCGCAGCGCGCCGGCAAAACCGTACGAAGCGCGAGCGAGGCCACCGAGGCCAAAAATTTTCACGTCGTGCGAGCGATCTTCTTGCCTATCCTTCCACATTTCGACTATTATCGAAACATGGAAACGAACCAGACCATCGCCGCCCTGGCGGCACTCGCGCACGAGTCCAGGCTCGCGATCTTTCGCGCCCTCGTTCAGGCAGGCCCCGAAGGCTTGCCCGCCGGCCAGATCGCGACCCTGCTCGACGTGCCCCCGTCGTCGCTCTCCTTCCATCTGAAGGAGCTGTCTCACGCGCAACTCGTCACGAGCCGTCAGGAAGGCCGGTTCGTTTTCTACTGCGCGAACTTCGCGACGATGAACGACCTGCTGGCCTACCTCACCGAGAACTGTTGCGGCGGCAATCCCTGTTCGCCGACATCAATATGCTCACCCTCCACGGAGAAGCAGTCATGAAGCGCTTTCACATTCACGTCGCCGTTGCGGATCTCGCATCGAGCATCCGTTTCTATTCGGCGCTGTTTGCCGCTGAACCGACCGTCGCGAAAAGCGACTACGCGAAGTGGATGCTCGAGGACCCGCGCGTCAATTTTGCGATCTCGCAACGCGGCGCCGCACCGGGCCTGGATCACCTGGGTGTGCAGGTCGAGAACGAAGCCGAGCTGGCCGAAATGCACGCGCGGCTGGAAAGCGCGGCATTGCCGGTGGATACGCAGATGGATACCGCGTGCTGCTACGCGAAGTCGAACAAGTACTGGAGCGTCGATCCGCAGGGCATCGCGTGGGAGTCGTATCACACGCTCAATGAAATTCCCGTGTTCGGCGAATCGCGCAATACGCCGACCGGCGCACCGGGCCGCGAAGTTGCCGCGTGCTGCGCACCGTCGTCGGACAAGCCGGCTGGCAATCCGACCAAGTCTTCGGCGTGCTGCTGAGCAGCCGCGCACGATCCAGCGGGAACGCCATGACGACCAACGTATTGATCCTGTGCACGCACAACTCCGCTCGCAGCGTGCTGGGCGAAGCCATGTTGAATCACCTCGCTTCGAAGGCCGGCAAGGACGTGCGCGCGTTCAGCGCGGGCAGCGCGCCGGGCGGACGCCTGAATCCCTTCGCCGTCGAGTCGCTCGTGCGCACGGGCATCGACGTGAGCGGCTACCGCAGCAAAAGCTGGGATGAGTTTGCCGCCAGCGATGCGCCGGTCATGCGCATCGTCATCACCGTCTGCGACAGTGCCGCCGCCGAGACATGTCCGTATTGGCCCGGCAGTCCCGTCAAGGTCCACTGGGGCTACCCGGATCCGTCTCTTGCGCCCGGTGGCGATGAAGGCAAGCGCGTGGCGTTCGAACTCACCCGCCAGGCGATCGGTTATCGCATGCTGCAACTCCTCGCGCTGCCGCTCGAATCGATGGGCGACGAGGCGCTTCAGCAGGCGCTCACTGCAATCTCCGAATCATGACCGCAGTCACGAGTCTCAAGCGCAAGGTCCTGGCCGAGTTGACCGGCACGGCCTTGCTGCTCGCAGTCGTGATTGGCTCCGGCATCATGGCGCAACGGCTTGCGGGCGGCAACGTGGCGATCGCGCTGCTCGCCAACACGCTGGCAACCGTGGCCGGACTGTATGTGCTGATCGAGGTGTTTGGGCCCTTGAGCGGGGCGCATTTCAATCCCGCCGTCAGCGCTGTCATGGTGCTGCGCGGCGAACTGCATGCTCGGGAATTGCTGCCGTACATCGCTGCGCAACTCGTCGGCGCGCTGCTGGGTGCATGGCTCGCGCACGCCATGTTCGACCTGCCCATCGTCGAGCTATCGAGCAAGGTGCGCACAGGCACCGGACAATGGATTGCCGAAGCCGTGGCGACTGCAGGTTTGATCCTCGTGATCCTGCGCGCGCCGGGCGAACGCGCTGCGATCATGGTGGCTGCGTACATTGGCGCCGCATACTGGTTCACGGCATCGACATCGTTTGCGAATCCGGCCGCAGCGTTCGGACGCATGTTCAGCGACACTTTTGCAGGCATTGCGCCTTCCAGCGTACCCGCCTTCGTCATTGCCCAACTGATTGGCGCAGCGACAGGCCTCGCGCTGCATACAGCCTTTGAACCGCGCAAGCTACGCGTTGGCCACCCGAACCTGGTTGAGTCGTCCGGCGAACACGGCGACGCTCGCTAATGCACGCACGCGGCTCAGCTGCTGATTCGCGGATAAAGGCCCTCAGGAGGATCCCGGAGACCTGTCTCCGGGCTTTAGCGCATGCGCCCGGCCGGGCGCAAGGCCATAGTGAGAGGATGATCAGGACTCGTTCGGACGGATCGTCAGCGCGTTCTTGACCGACGTTACGCCTTGCACGCCCGTGGCGACTTCGGTGGCGTGTTCGATCTGCGACTGCTCCGGCACCGAGCCCTGCAGGACGATGGCGCCGTCACGCGCGCGCACGGTGATCTTCGCGACATCGATCTTCTTGTCCTTGGCGAGAGCGGTGCGGACCTTGCGGCTGAGCGCGCGATTAGCGGCCTTGGCCTGCTTCGATTGCGCCTTCGACGAGGCTGCCTGTTGCTCGGCTGCGGCAGTCGCGCCGCTAGCCGCGTCGCCCTGCGCATAGGCGTGCAAAGACGCGGCCACGAGAGCCGTCGCCGCGGCCAGCTTGAATACCTGAATAGCCTTCATGGAATTTCTCCTGTTGTCACAGTCTTGTTGTGGGCCCACGAACGGGCCAGTGCACTACACCATCCACGACTAAGCATTCGCGCGCCAAAAACGCCGCTCGACGCGATGCCGCCTCGTATTGCGGCGTCGCGTCCAATCGCGCGAGCGCGCGGCAAATTATAAGAATGCAAGGTTCGGCGCAGGGCGGGGAAAATGCGGCTGCATCATTAGCTTGATATCGATCCCGTCATGGAGTAGGCGCAGCGTTCGTGACCATGGGCTCGTGGTCACATTGCCCGCGCAGCCAATTGCATCCATCGGCTATCGAGCGGCTCTGACGCGCTCTTTCGCGACTGGGAGAGAAATGGAGCGCGTAATCGGTCGCGCGTGGGCGGCAAAATTCTGCGAGGCGTCGCATTATTACGACGCCGGTCCTGCCGTGGGATCAGCGCGATGACCGGCTTCCTCTTGCATCGCGCGGCGCATCCGCGTTCACGAACCTGTTCCCTCGCGTTCGAGCCATGAACGGAACAACGCGACCCGTTCATCGCCGGACTTCTCGTCCGCCACGTAAGTGCAATAGCTGCGCGACGGCAGACGTGGACCTGCGAACGGCGCCACGAGCCGGCCGGCGGCGAGATCGTCGGCGACCAGCGCAGTGGGACCCATCGCGATGCCGATACCGTCGATGGCGGCCTGCAAGGTCAGGAAGAAGTGGTCGAAGGTCAAAGCGGCGGCCGGCCGCAGGTCGGGAATCTGCGCGCTCGCCAGCCAGTCGGGCCAAAGCCGCGGAAGACTCGAGGTGTGCAGCAACGTGTGTTCTCGCAGGTCGCGAGGCGCGCGCAGCGGCACGCGCCTGATAAGCGTAGGACTGCAGACCGGCAGCCGCTCCTCGGACAAGAACGGCCGCATCGAATAACCGTAGAAGGTGTCCGGGCCACCCCGGATGACGACGTCATCGTCGTCCTTCAGACTCTCCAGCGGCGCGTTCGACGTCTCCACCTTGACGTCGATGTCGGGATGCCCGGCGCGGAATGTCGCCAGCCTCGGCACCAGCCAGCGCAGCGTGAACGTCGCGGGCGCATTCACGGACAGGGTTCGGGAGACCGTTTGCGGCGCGCCGTATCGCGCGGTCGCCTGCGAGAGCTGTTCGAACAACGGGCCGATTTCCGCCAGATAGCTTTTCGCCGCCGGCGTCAGCGCCACGCGGCGGTTGTGCCGCTCGAAGAGCGACGCGCCAAGCCACTCCTCCAGCAAGCGCACGTGCTGGCTCACTGCACCGGGCGTCACGTGCAGTTCTGCGGCGGCGTCCTTGAAGCTGCCGAGCCGGCCCGCGGCTTCGAAGGCTCGCAGGGCATTGAGTGGGGGCAACACCGGTTTCATTCGAGATAGTGTATCTAACACGAACGTCGAATTTATCTGGTTTGTTGCCCCGCCACAAGATAGATATCCTTCTTGTTAGACCATTCATGCAACCCTGCCCGCACCCTCATGCTCAGTTATACCGGCGGTATCGTGCTGTTCGCCGCGCTGCTCCACGCGAGCTGGAACGCGATGCTCCACGGCAACCGCGACCGGTTTTTCTCGATGGCGTGGATGAGCATCGCCATCGGCGTGGTCGCCACGCTGGTCGTCGTGTCCATGCCCTCGCCGGCCCGCGCTTCGTGGCCTTACATCCTCGCGTCGGGGCTCGTGCATGTCTTCTACAACGTGAGTCTCGTGCGGTCGTATCGCCGCAACGACCTGGCGCTCGCGTACCCGATCGCACGTGGCTCGTCGCCGCTGCTCGTCACGCTCGGCGCGGCGCTGTTCGCGCATGAAGCGATCGGTCCGTTGCACGGTCTCGGGATCGTGATGATTTCGGGCGGCATCATCGCGATCGCGCTGCATGGGCGTGACGTGTCGCGCGCGGGTGCGCTGGCCGCGCTGACGACCGGGGCAACGATCGCGCTCTATACCGTGATCGACGGCATCGGCGTGCGCCTGTCCGACGACCAGCCGCTCAGCTACACCGCGTGGATGTTCCTGTCCTATTGGGCGATGCCGCTGCTGTTCGTCGCGCGGCGCGGGTCCGCTGCGCTATGGACGCCGGTGCGCGCCGAGCCTCTGTCGATCGCCTCGTCGCTGGCCGGCGGCCTCGTGTCGATCGGGGCGTATGGCATCGTGATCTGGGCGCTGCAGGCGGGCGCGATGGGCGCAATATCGGCGTTGCGCGAGACCAGCGTGGTGTTCGCGGTGCTGATCGGGCGGATGTTTTTGCGGGAGGCGGTGAGTGGATCGCGCTGGCTCGCCTGCGTGGTCGTCGCGGCCGGTGCGGTTTGTCTCGGGCTCTGAGATGATTTCACGCACGCCGTTTGCTACCCGTGCAGCATCACGCAACTGAGCACGCAACTTGAGTTCGAAGGAGCGCCCCATGCTTGACCATATCGAAACCGAACTGCTCGACATCGCTTATGACGAACAGGGCGATGCGAACGGATGGCCGGTCGTGCTGCTGCACGGCTTTCCCTATGACATTCGCGCATACGACGAGGTGACGCCACGCCTGGTTTCCGACGGTGCCCGCGTCATCGTCCCCTACCTGCGGGGATACGGCCCAACGCGCTTCCTTTCTCCCACGACGCTTCGCTCGGGCCAGCAGGCGGCGCTTGGCGCGGACCTGCTGGCGCTGCTCGATGCCCTCGCGATCGACCGCGCCATCCTCGGCGGATACGACTGGGGCGGCCGCGCGGCGTGCATCGTGGCGGCGCTCTACCCGTCGAGAGCCAGGGGTCTGGTATCGGTCAACGGCTACAACATTCAGGATATCGCCGCCGCCGCACAGCCGGCCGACCCCAAAAAGGAACATCGCATGTGGTACCAGTACTACCTGCACGGCGAGCGCGGCCGGGCTGGATTGACCGAAAAACGGCGCGCGTTCTGCCGTCTCCTGTGGTCGCTCTGGTCGCCGACCTGGCACTTCGACGACGACCTCTACGCGCGCACGGCAGCGTCGTTCGACAATCCCGATTTCGTCGACGTGGTGGTCCATTCCTACCGCCACCGTTTCGGACTGGTCGAAGGCGATCCCCGCTTTGACGACATCGAGCATCGCCTCGCCGCCACCCCGCCGATCACCGTGCCGACGATCACGCTCGACGGAGACGCCGACGGCGTCCAGCCGCCCGGCGCACGAGAGACCAGCTCGAAGCGCTTCAGCGGGCGCCATGAGAACCGCATCGTGCCGAATGCCGGTCATAACCTTCCGCAGGAGGCGCCAGCAATATTCGCCAAAGCGGTTCTCGACGTGAACGCGTGGGCAGGTTGACGCCGCGTACTTGCACAACGCGCTTTATCCGCAGAGGGGAAACCAACGACATGGTGGGCGATACGAACCAACGGGCAGGCCAGTGCCATTGCGGCGCAGTACGTTTCGTCGTGACGCTCAGCGACGGCTTCAACTCGATTCGCCGCTGCAACTGCTCTTACTGCCGCATGCGAGGCGCGGTCATCGTCGCGGCCGAAATGGGCGGGATCGCATTCCTGCAGGGCGAGGAGGCGCTGACGAGCTACCGCTTCAACACCGGCGCGGCGCAGCACTTCTTCTGTTCCCGCTGCGGAATCGCCACCCATCTTCAACGGCGTTCCAACCCGAATCTATATGGCGTGAACGTGGCTTGCCTCGACGGCATCAGCCCGTTCGATTTCGCCGAGGTCCCGGTGATGGACGGCGTGAATCATCCGAACGACACCGGCGGGCCGGCGCGCCTTGCGGGCACCCTGCGTTTCATTGCGGCTGAATGAGGCCTGAAGCCCATTCGCTCGTTCAATTGAAGGCTCAAAAAAAACCGCCGCGCTCTCGCGCGGCGGCCTTCGCCAGAAGCTGGCAAGCGTGGTAACCGCGTAGAAATTCAACCGAGCCCGCCCATCATCAGGTACTTCGTTTCGAGGTACTCGTCGAGCCCGTACTTCGAGCCTTCGCGCCCGAGCCCCGACTCCTTCACGCCGCCAAACGGCGCGACCTCCGTCGAGACAATGCCCTCGTTGATGCCGACCATGCCGCTTTCCAGCGCGCCCGCCACGCGCCACACGCGGCCAATGTCGCGCGCGTAGAAGTACGCGGAAAGGCCGAACTCGGTATCGTTCGCCGCCTGGATCGCTTCTTCCTCGGTCTCGAAACGGAACACCGCGGCAACGGGGCCGAACGTCTCTTCGTGCGCGAGCATCATGCCGCCGTGCGCGCCCGTGATGACCGTGGGCTCGTAAAACGTGCCGCCCAGCGCATGCGGGTGGCCGCCACACGCAATGGCGCCACCCTTTTCGAGCGCATCGCTAACGTGCGCCTCGACCTTGCGCAACGCCGCGCCGTTGATGAGCGGACCTTGCGTGGCGCCCGGCTCCATGCCGCCCGACACGCGCAACGCGCGCACCGCCTTCACGAGTTTCTCGACGAAGGCGTCGTGCACGCCGGCCTGCACATAGAAGCGGTTGACGCACACGCAGGTCTGCCCCGTGTTGCGGAATTTCGAGGCTATCGCGCCTTCCACGGCGGCATCGAGGTCGGCATCGTCGAACACGATGAAGGGCGCGTTGCCGCCCAGTTCGAGCGACACCTTCTTCACCGTATCGGCGGCAGCACGCATGAGCAGCTTGCCCACCCGCGTCGAACCCGTGAACGAGATCTTGCGCACGGCCTTCGAGGCCATCAGTGTGTCGCCGATCGCCGGGGCGTCGCCGGAAACGACGTTGAATACACCGCGCGGAATGCCCGCTTCGACCGCCAGTTCGGCGAGCGCGAGCGCCGAAAGCGGCGTTTCTTCCGAAGGCTTGAGCACCATCGTGCAACCCGCCGCGACCGCCGGGCCGGCCTTGCGTGTGACCATGGCGAGCGGGAAATTCCACGGCGTGATCGCACCGACCACGCCCACGGGCTCCTTCGTCACGACAATGCGCGCGCCCTTCTTCGGCGCGGGAATCACGTCGCCATAGGCGCGTCGCGCTTCCTCGGCGAACCATGTGAGAAAGCTCGCCGCGTACGCCACTTCGCCCAGCGATTCTGCGTACGGCTTGCCCTGCTCGGCCGTCATGATGCGCGCGAGGTCTTCGCGATGCGCATGCATCAGCTCGCCCCAGCGGCGCACCTTCGCGCTGCGCTCCGCTGCCGTGGCGTCACGCCACGCGGGGAACGCATGCGAGGCCGCCGCCACGGCCTGCAGCGCTTCGCGCGCACCGGCGCGGGCTACCTGCGCGAGCGGCGCGCCGGTGGCCGGGTCGATGATGGGGTAGGTCGCTTCGTTCGCCACCCATTCGCCGTCGATGAAGCTCGATGTGCGCCACAGGCGCGCTTCCTTGAGTCCGTCAATCGTCAGGCTCGTCATGCTGCGATCTCCAGGCGGCGCGCCGCGCGCGGCACGCGCGGAATGCGCGCGCTCACGTAGTCGTTGATCACGTCGCACGGCGTGTAGTTGCGATCGAGTTCGTACAGTTCGTCTGCGGTGAGTTGCGTGTCGAGCGCGGCGAGCGCGCTTTCGAACTGCGCGACGGTGTCCGCGCCCACGAGCATCGACGAGATGCCCGCACGCCCCAGCACCCAGGCCTGCGCGATCTGTGCGCACGACACGCCGCGCGCCGCAGCGACTTCAGCCACCGATCGCGCGATATCGCGCGAAGCTTCATCGTCGTACATCTGCACGGTGAAGAAGTCGGTCTGGTTGCGCACCGACTTCGCGTCGCCGGTAAGGAGACCGCGTGCGAGCGGACTGAACACCGATACGCCCACGCCCTGATCCTGGCAGAACGGAATCATCTCGCGCTCTTCCTCGCGATACGCACAGTTCAGCTGCAGCTGCATATTGATGGGTCGTGCGAAGTGATAGCGCTCGCACGCCTGCAGAATCTTGGCGAACTGCCACGTGAACATCGTCGACACGCCGATATAGCGCGCCTTGCCCGCGCGCACGATGTCGTTGAGTGCGTCCATGGTTTCTTCGACCGGCGTGTTCACGTCGAAGTAGTGCAGCATGTAGATGTCGACGTAGTCGGTTTGCAGCCGGCGCAGCGAGCCGTCGATGCTTTCCATGATGTGCTTGCGCGAGTGGCCCTGGTTGTTCGCGCCGTTGCCGATCGGATAACCGACCTTGGTCGTGAGCACGAGTTCGTCGCGCTTCGCCAGCCGCCGCACGATGCGCCCCACCACTTCCTCGCCCACACCGGTCGAGTAGAAGTCCGCGAGGTCGATGAAGTTCACGCCCGCTTCGAGCGCGCGGCGCACGATCGGCTCGCTCTGTTCTTCGTTGTAGATCCAGGGCTTCCACTCGGGCGTGCCCATGTTCATCGTGCCGAGGCACAGGCGCGATACCTTCAGGCCGGAGCGGCCAATTTGCGTGTATTGCATCGTAGTCACCTGTAACGTGTGGCGCGGCTCAGGCCGCTTTGGCCTTCGGCGTGTAGAACGGATTGCTGATCTGATCTTTGATCTTCGCAATGTCGTCGAGCAACGGCAGGCCGTTCATCGCCGCGCGAATGGCCGTCTTGCAGGCCACGTAATTGTTCTCGTACACGGCGTCGAGGTCGTCGCACGACCAGTTCACCCAGTTCGCCGTGACGATGCACCATTCGTTCTCCGCTTGCGGCGGCAGCGTGCCGTCGAGCATCGCTTCCATCACCGCCTTCGCGATGGCCGCCTGCGAGGCGCCCCACGTGGCGTTGCCGTGCAGGTCGCCGCGAATGTCGGCCTTGTTCACGTACAGCGTGGCAGGCTTGACCGGCACGTTGGGCTGCGCCACCACCATGAATGGCACGTGCCCTTGCGAAGGCGACGACAGGCTGTTCGTAAACGCCTGCCCCACCGGGCCGTTGCGCGGGCCGATCATGATGTTGATGTGGGCAGCGTTTACGCCTGGTCCAGCGAAACCTTCGCCGATATAGACTTGCAGGTCTTTCATGTTTGACTCCGTCTCCTGTGTACACGAGTTCGAATTTGGCCAGACGCATTCCAGCACACGCCGCAAGCGCCCAAAAGCTATGAAATCTCATGGGGGCATGACGCGCAGTCATCGCTCTCGCATGCATCATTCGCGTGATGAAAGTGGCATGAGAACAGGTAATGCATCGATGACTATTCGTTGCTTCGCAACCCGAAATGCCACGGCTAGACTCTGGTCGGACTGATTCGAAAAGCGGCGGCCGCACGCTGGCCCGCGCATACAATTCCAATCACTGGAGACGACATGAGACGTATCACGCTGGCAGGCGTGCGTATTGCCGCCGCCCTCGCGCTGACCTGCGCGGCCACGAGCAGCTTTGCAGCCCCGGGCTGGTGCCAGGCGGGAAAAACCGTGAAGCTCGCGCAAATCACCTGGGAAAGCGGCGCGCTGATGACCGAAGTGGTGCGCACGGTGCTGGAGAAGGGTTACGGCTGCAAGACCGAAGTCGTGCCCGGCGCCACGGCCGCCACCGAAACGGCGCTCACGAAGAACGACCTGCAGGTATGGGCCGAGCACTGGACGGGCCGCAGCCCCATCGTCGCGCGCGGCTTGAAGGACGGCAGCGTGAAGCTCGTGGGCGAGCTGATTCCCGGCGGCGACAAGGAAGGCTGGTACGTCCCCGACTACGTGATCAACGGCGACGCGAAGCGCGGCATCAAGCCCATGGCGCCGCAGCTGCGCTCCGTCGCGCAACTGCCGCAGTACAAATCCCTCTTCACGGACGACGAAGAACCCGGTAAGGGCCGTTTCTACAACTGCCCCGCCGGCTGGGATTGCGAGCGCTTCAACAACCGCCTGCTCACGGCCTACAAGCTCGGCGACGACTACACGAACTTCCGCCCCGGCACCGGCGGCGCGCTCGACGCGGCCATCGCCTCGGCCTACGAGCGCGGCAAGCCCATTCTCTTCTACTACTGGCAGCCCGCCGGCCTGATGGCGAAGTACCACTTCGTGCAACTCGAGGGCGCGCCGTATTCCGACGCCTGCTGGGACACCATCGCCGACCCGAAGGGCGCGCCGTGCGCCTCCGCCTTCAAGGTCTCGCATCTGAAGGTCGCGGTCTCCACGCCGTTCTACGACGCCGAGCCGGACGCCGTCGCGTTCTTCGACAAGGTGAGCCTGCCGCTCACGCTCGATGAACAACTGGTCCAGCAGATGCACGACAAGAAACTCGACGCCTCCACGGTCGCGCGCACGTTCTTCGAGCAGCATCCGGAAATCTGGAAGCAATGGGTCACGCCGGAAGTCGCGGCGCGCGTGCAGGCCGGCCTGCGCACGTAAGCACCGACACTGGCCGCACGACGGTACGCATCACATGACACACGCAGAATGAGGCTCACCATGGGATCTCCCTTTCTTCACCTCTCGATCGCCGACTGGGTCAACGATCAGGTCGCCGCGTTCGTGCAGCGCTACGGCGACGCGTTCCACAATTTCAGCGTGCTCATGCTGCGCGACCTGCTCGTGCCGCTCGAAAGCCTGCTGCGCGCCACGCCGCCCGTCGTCGTGCTGGCAGCCGTGGGCCTGCTCGGCTGGCATGCCTCGCGGCGCATCGGTGTGGCGCTGCTGTTCGTCGTGCTGCTCTGGCTGATCGGCTGCTTCGGGCTGTGGGACAAGCTCATGCAGACCTTCGCGCTGATGGTCGTCGCCACGCTCATCTCGGTCGTGCTCGGCGTGCCGCTCGGCATCCTCGCGGCTTCGAGCAGCGGGCTGCGCCGCGTGCTGCTGCCGGTGCTCGACGTCATGCAGACGCTGCCCAGCTTCGTGTACCTGATTCCGGTACTCATGCTGTTCGGCCTCGGCAAGGTGCCCGCGATTCTCGCCACGGTCGTCTATGCGCTGCCGCCGCTCATTCGCCTGACCGATCTCGGCATCCGCCACGTGGATGCGGAAATCGTCGAAGCCGCGCGCGCCTTCGGCACCACGCGCAAGCAATTGCTGTTTGGCGTGCAGTTGCCGCTCGCACGGCCGAGCATCATGGCCGGTATCAACCAGACCACGATGATGGCGCTTTCCATGGTCGTGATCGCCTCGATGATCGGCTCGCGCGGTCTTGGCGAAGACGTGCTCGCGGGCATTCAGACGCTCGACGTGGGCAAGGGCACGCAGGCGGGCGTCGCGATCGTGATTCTCGCGATCGTGATCGATCGCATCAGCCAGAGTTACGGGCAGGGCCGGCGCACGCGCGGCCTCGCGCGCAAATCGAAGCAGCCCTCGCGCATTCCGTTTCGCCGCGTTCGCGAACAGGAGAGCGAGCGCGCCGACGCGACCGGTAGCAGCGACCTGACGAGCCAGCCGGCCAAGTAACGAACGCGCAGGCAAAAGCGCCGGCACAATGGCGGAAATCCGGCCGGCGCGTCCCGCATACGCATTGAGCATGGAATGAGGTAACGATCATGAGCGGCATCGAAGTCAAGAACGTCTACAAGATCTTCGGCACGCGCGAAGCCAGCCAGCGCGCGCTCGCACTGCTGCGCGGCGGCGCGGGCAAAGCCGAGGTCCTCGAGAAGACGCGCTGCAACGTCGGGCTCAACGACGTGAGCCTGTCGATCGGCTCGGGCCAGATCTTCGTGATCATGGGCCTTTCGGGCTCGGGCAAGTCCACGCTGGTGCGCCATTTCAACCGGCTCATCGAGCCGACCGTGGGCGAGATCCTGATCGACGGCAGGGACGTGCTCAAGCTCTCCGACAACGGCCTGCGCGATCTGCGCCGCTACGGCGTGAGCATGGTGTTCCAGAGCTTCGGACTCCTGCCTCACCAGACGGTGCTCAACAATGCCGCGTACGCCCTCGCCACGCGCGGCGAAAAAAGGGCGGCGGCGCACGCGAGCGCGCGCGAATGGCTCGGCAAGGTGGGCCTCGCGGGTTACGCGGACCACTATCCCGACGAGCTTTCGGGCGGCATGCGCCAGCGCGTGGGCCTCGCCCGCGCGCTCGCCGCGAACACCGACGTGCTGCTGATGGACGAAGCCTTCTCCGCGCTCGATCCGCTCATCCGCACCGAAATGCAGGACCAGCTGCTCGAACTCCAGGCCACGCTCAAGAAGACCATCGTGTTCATCACGCACGACCTCGACGAGGCGCTGCGCATCGGCAACCAGATCGCGATCCTGCGCGACGGC
Organism: Paraburkholderia sp. BR10937; assembly: GCF_040965695.1. Classification (NCBI taxonomy): domain Bacteria; kingdom Pseudomonadati; phylum Pseudomonadota; class Betaproteobacteria; order Burkholderiales; family Burkholderiaceae; genus Paraburkholderia; species Paraburkholderia sp. BR10937. The sequence goes on along the minus strand of NZ_JBFRCL010000030.1, from coordinate 20,619 downwards.
CGCCTGATCCAGTGCGGCTCGCCCGACGACATCCTGCACCGCCCCGCCGACGACTACGTGCGGCGCTTCGTCGAGCGCCGCGCCGGGACGACGCACTAAGCCGCCGTACATGCGGGCGCTCATCGGCCTGCTGGGCGGCTATACGATCCTCGTTTGCGGGAACAGCCTCCTCACGACGCTGATCTCGCTGCGCATGCTGCACGGCGAGCGCACCGCGCTCGACGTCGGCCTCGTGCAATCGTGCTATTACGTCGGCTTCATCATCGGCGCGCTGGGGCTCGGCCCGATCGTCGGGCGCATCGGGCCGCAGCGCGCCTTCATCGGTTTTGGCGCGCTCGCCGCACTCGCGGCGCTCGGCTACCTCTCGTTCGATTCCCCTGACATTTGGGCCGTGCTACGGCTAATCACCGGCTTCAGCATGGTCGGCGTGTTCACCTCGATCGAAAGCGGCGTGAACGGGGCCGTGCCGAACGAACGCCGCGGGCGCGCGTTTGCCCTTTATCTCGTGCTCACGTATCTCGGCGTGAGCGCCGGGCAGTTCCTGCTGGGCGTGGGCGCGCCCGGCGGCATTTTCGAGCATGCGCTCATGAACGGGTTGTTCGTGACCGCGCTCATACCCGTGGCGTTGATCGGCGAGTGGCAGTCGGCCGGAGCCGCTCCGCCCGCGGCTGCGGCCACGGCGCCGGCTTCCGCGCTCGCCACGCCGAAGCGCCCCACGCTGCTGCTCGACGGCCTGCGCGAACTGCATCGCGTCGCGCCGCGCAGCGTGCCGGCCTGCGTCGGCGCGGGGCTGCTTTCCAGCGCGTTCTATGCGCTCACGCCGGTGTATCTCGCGCGCATCGGCTATCCGGCCAGCGGGATTTCGCGCGCCATGGGCGTCGTGCTGATCGGCGCGCTGCTTTCGCAATGGCCCGTGGGGCGGCTCTCCGACCGGCTCGGGCGGCGCACTACGCTCGGCCTGATCTCGCTCGTCTCCGCGTGCGCGGCCGCGGCGCTCGCCATCCTGCGCGCGCCGGTTCTCGTCGATACGATCCTGTTTCTCTACGTCGCGCTCACGTTCACGCTCTACGGCGTGATCGTCTCCGACGTGAACGATCGTGTCGATCAAACGCGGCGCGTGCAGACAAGCGCGACGCTGCTGCTCGTCTTCTCGCTCGGCGGCGCGGCCGGTCCCACCGTCGCTTCGCTGTTCATGCGTCTTCTGGGGGCGGGCGGGCTCTATGTGTTCGCGCTCGTCGTCACGCTCGCGCTCGCGGCGCTGTCACGCGCGCGGGGCGTCTGAATGGCGGCGCGGGCCGGTATACTGCGTCGTTTGCAGGAGGCGTCGTTTCGAGGCGCCCGGAGCGAGGAGACGACCTTGAAGCGAAAGATGCCGGCGCTGAACGCCCTGAAGGCGTTCGAGGCGGCAGGCACGAGCGGCAGCTTCACCCGCGCCGCCGAGCAGCTGAACGTGACGCAGAGCGCGGTGAGCCGCCAGGTGCGCCAGCTCGAAGAACAGCTTGGCGAGGCGCTGCTCGAGCGCCATCACCACCGGCTCGAACTGACCGAAGCCGGGCGTGCGCTGCTGCGCACGCTCCAGCAGTCGTTCGACCGCATCGAAGTGACGGTGCGCACGATCCAGCAGAAGAGCGACCTCAACCGCCTGCGCGTGAACGCGCCGCCCACCTTCGCGAGCCGCTGGCTCGTGCCGCGCCTCACGCGCCTGCAGGCGCGGCATCCCGAGCTCGAACTGAGCCTCACCACGCATCTGCGGGACAGTCTGGCCGATTCGACGGCGCTGGACTGCGCAATCCGCTTTGGCGATGGGGAATGGGAAGGCCTCGACAGCTCGCTGCTGATGCACGAATCGCACATCGCGGTGTGCGCGCCCGCGCTGCTTGCGCAAGGGCCCATCGATCTCACGCAGCACACCTTGCTGCACGTGCTCGCGGGCGACAACCAGCGCTATCTCACGTGGCGGCACTGGCTCGACGCGGCGCGCATCGAAGACGTGGACACCTCGGGCGGCTACGAATTCGACCTGCTCGATCATGCGATCTGCGCGGCCATCGAAGGGCTCGGCGTGACGATGGCCGACCGCCACATGATCGAACACGAACTGGCCCAGGGGCTGCTTGCGCCCGTGCGCGACATCCACGTGGACGGCCGCCAGTCCTACTGGTTCGTGGTGCGGCCCGAACAGAAGGCGTCGAAGCCGCTCCGGCTTTTCCGGCAATGGCTTCAGGACGAAATTGCGGCCATGCGCTGACGGCCCTGCGCGACGGCCTGTGCGGCAATCGCCTGATCCGCGTCTTCCAGAATCATGTCCGCGCCTTTTTCTGCGACCATCATGGTCGGCGCGTTGGTGTTGCCCGACGTGATGTTCGGGAAGATCGACGCATCCACCACACGCAAGCCTTCGATGCCATGCACGCGCAGGCGTGCGTCCACCACTGACGTGCGCGGGTCCGGCCCCATCGCGCAGGAGCCGCACAGGTGATAAATCGAACCGCTTTGCTCGCGGAAGAATTTGAGCATGCTCGCGTCGTCGGTCACTTCGCCCGCGGGCGTCACCTCGGCTTCGGTGATGCCCTGCAACGCGCGCGCCGTCATCAGCTTGCGCACGAGGCGGCTGCCCGCAATCGCCTCGTCGCGGTCCTTCTGCGTCGAGAGATAGTTGCCGCGAATTTTGGGCGCGTCTTCCACGTTCGCCGAAGCGATCTCGACCGAGCCGCGGCTCGTGGGCCGGCAAGGATTGAAGCAGAGCAGAAAGCCCGAGTACGGCTCCGGCGTGAGCTGCGCCCGGTTCGATCTGGGAATCCGGTACGAAAGCGGATTGAAGTACACCTGCATGTTCGGGTGCGCCTCGTCCTGGCTCGTGCGGAAGAAGCCGCCCGACTGGTTCACGCTCATCGAGAACGGACCCTTGCGCTGCAACACGTATTGCAGCCCGAACTTCAGCTTGCCCGTCCAGCTGCCGAATGAATCGTTGAGCGTCTTCACGCGCGAGCGATAGTAGAAGCTCACGCACAGATGGTCCTGCAGGTTCTGCCCCACCGCAGGCAGCTCGTGCACCACGTCGATGCCGTGCTTCGCGAGCAGTTCGCGCGGGCCCACACCCGATAGCTGCAACAGCTTGGGCGAATCGACCGCGCCGGCCGCGACGATGACTTCGCGATTTGCACGAAACGTGCGCTTCACGCTTTGCTGCACGATCTCCACGCCGATGGCGCGTTTTTGAGCCTCGTCGAACAGCACACGCGTGGCGCGTGCATGATGCTCGAACTTCAGGTTCGAGCGCTGCCCCGCGCGATGCAGGTAGGCCACGCTGCTCGAATCGCGCTTGCCGTCGCGCGTATTCACATCGTAGATGCCCACGCCTTCGAGCCGCGCGCCGTTGAAGTCGTCGTTGCGCTCGTAGCCGAGCTGCGTGCAGCCTTCGACGAAGGTGCGGCATACCGGATGCGCGCCTTCCTTCATCGGCGTGATGCGCACCGGGCCGTTCGCGCCGTGCCAGGGCGTGTCGCCCAGCGGATGCGATTCGAGCTTGCGGAAGTACGGCAGCACTTCCTGGTACGACCAGCCCGCATTGCCCGCCGCGGCCCAGTCGTCGTAGTCGCGCGCGGCGCCGCGCACGTAGATCATGGCGTTGATCGCACCCGAGCCGCCCTGCACCTTGCCGCGCGGCGCGTAGATCCGCCGGCCGGCAAGCTCCGGCTCCGGCTCGCTGTAATACATCCAGTTGTACTGCTTGTTGTAGTACAGCTTGGCGAACCCGATCGGGATCTTGAACCAGAACGAATCGTCGGGTCCGCCCGCTTCGAGCAGCAGCACCGAATGACGCCCGGAAGCGGAGAGCCGTTCCGCGAGAATGCAGCCCGCCGAACCGGCGCCGGCGATGATGTAGTCGTAGTTCATCTGAGTGCTCCGGCAGATCAGCCGCGTGCGGGCGAGGTATCGCGCACGTCGGCGGGCTGGCTCGCCATCTGCAGATGCAGACGCTTGCCCGTATAAGGCGAGTGCGCGCGCACGACGTCCATGTCGAGTTCGACGCCCAGGCCCGGCGCCTTCGACGGGATGATGTAGCCGTCTTCCCACTGGATAGGCTGCTTGAGCACTTGCGCGTGGAAACCGTCCCACGTGCCGATGCTTTCCTGAATCAGGAAGTTCGGCGTGCAGGCCGCGAGCTGAATGCTCGCCGCCGCGCCGATGGGCCCGTTGTAGAGATGCGGCGCGATCTGCGCGTAGTGCACTTCGGCGAGCGTCGCGATCTTTTTCGCCTCGAGCAGGCCGCCCACGCGCGCGACGTTCAGTTGCAGGATCGACGCACCGCCCGCCTGTAGCAGCTTGTGGAATTCGTATTTGGTGGTGAGGCGCTCGCCCGTGGCAATGGGAATCGACGTGTGCTTTGCGACATTGGCGATGGCCTCCTCCTGGCCCGGCGGCACCGGCTCCTCGAACCACAGCGGGTCGTATTTTTCGAGCCGCTTCGCCAGCCGGATCGCCGAGGAAGGCACCATCTGGCCATGCGTGCCGAACAGCAGATCGGCCTTGCTTCCCACCGCTTCACGCACCTTGCGGCAGAACATTTCGCAACGGTCGAGCACTTCGAGCGAAAGCTGATGGCCCGAATAAGCGGTGTACGGACCCGCCGGATCGAACTTGACCGCGGTGAAGCCACGCTTCACGTTCTCGGCGGCGCATTCGGCGGCGAGATCGGGGTCGTCGTAATCGTATTCGCCCTTCGCGTTCTTCGGATACAAGTAGGTGTACGAACGAAGGCGCTCGTTTACCATGCCGCCGAGCAATTCGTACACAGGCTTGTCCGCCGCCTTGCCGATGATGTCCCAGCATGCCATTTCGAGGCCGCTCACGATGCCCATCATCGTGAGGTCCGGGCGCTGCGTGAAGCCGCTCGAATAGGCTTCGCGGAACAGGCGCTCGACGCGGTGCGGATCGTGGTCCAGCAGATAGCGTGTGAAGACGTCTTCGATCGCGCTCACCATCACGTCGGGATGGAACGTGGCGGCGTAGATCTCGCCCACGCCTTCGATGCCGCAATCCGTTTTCAGCGTAACGAAGATCCAGTACATGCCGCCGAGGTGCGGAGGAGGCACGGCAACGACGTTCGTTTCAATTGCAACGACTTTCATGGTTCAGGCTGTTTCAGGCAGGTTTGGAATGGGTCATGCGCTTGAGCACGAGCGCGGCGATACCGCCGAGCGTGCCGATGGCGGCGACATAGGCGAAATAGATCTGGTAGCCGAGCATGCCCGCGTAGTGCTCGGTGATATAGCCGTTCACGAGCGGCAGGAAGATGTCCGACGAATACCCGATCAGCGAAACGAGACCGATGGCGAGGCCCGTGATGCGCATGGGAATCGCGCAGTAGTCGAGCAGCGTCCAGTAGAGGCCGCGAATCGCGTAAGTCATGAGGCCGATGAACAGCACCACCGCGCCGAGCAGCACCATGTTGCGCAGCGCGGGCAGCACGATCAGACCGATCAGGCCCGCGACGGCGAGGAACAGCGCCCAGATCAGCACGCGCAGGTTCGACAGGCGGTCGCCGAGAAAACCGCCGCCAATGCCGCCGATGGGGCGCATCCAGAGCTTCGCGGTGGTGACCATGCCGGCCGCCACGACGGTCATATGCATCTCGCCCTGTTGGAGATACGCGGAGAAGCTGTAAGTCGCCCAGAAAATCTGATAGCCGCAGAACACCACGGCCGCCATGAGCCAGAGCTGCGGAATCGCGGCGAGCGTCGCGAGATCGCGCCACAGCGAACCGTTCGCATTCACTTCGACCGACCTGGTTTCGGCCTGCGCGGGCGCGGGATCCTTGAAGAAGCTCATCAACGCGCCGAGTGCGATACACGTGAAGGAATACATATAGATCACGTGACGCAGGCCCACCGCTTCACCGCGTCCCGAGCCAGTCGCGGCGGCGAAGAGCGCGAGCGCGGCAGTGGCGAGCAGGGCTTCGACGAGCCCGCGTCCGCCATCGAGCAGCCCGAAAAACCGGCCTTGTTCGTTCGCCCCAGCGATCATGCGCACACGTTTGAGCACCGAGGCCCAGAACGTGAGGCCGGTCGTGACGCCCCAAAGGCAGAAGATCACGAGCAGCGCATGGAACGAGGGTGCGGTGGAGTACCAGAGGCCAAGCGCGCCGGTGCCGATGAGCGAAAAGCAGATCAACAGACGCGGTGCGACGCGGTCGGCGAGCCAGCCGCTCGGCAGATAGGAAACGAAGAATACGATGCCGAGCACCGAGTAGAGGTAGCCGAGCTGCGCGTTGTCGATGTGCAGGACATCGAGCATCGTGGTCTGGTAGACCTGACGCAGATACAGCAGAGGATAGATACCGCCTGCGGCGAGCACGAGCAACAGCAACTGCACGTAGCGCTGCATGGAGCCCGATGCGGCGGGCGTGAGCGATGGGGTTTCGGCGCACGGCAGCGCCGGCGCATTGGGTTTTCCGATGGACTTCTGCAAGATTGTCTCCTGTCGACCAGAGTTAGTGCAAAGCACTTACTCTGGTCCCATGCAAGGCTGACGCCGGCGCGCGGAAGGTTGGCCGCGCGAGGCGTTTTTTTTTCTTTAACTGCGGCGCCCGATTCGAGAGGCACCGCTTCTGCGGTTAATCAGTATGTCGAACGATCAGAACGGCATCACGACGAGGCGTGTCTGCGTGAATTCGAGCATGCCGTGCTTGCCGTCGTCGCCGCCGAGGCCCGAGCGCTTCCAGCCGGCGTGATAGCCCTGATACGGGTCCGCAGGCGTGCGGTTCACGTACAGTTCGCCGGCTTCGATCTCGTTCGCGACGCGCAGGGTCGTGCGGTAGCGCTCCGTAAAGAGCACCGACGACAGGCCGAACTGGTGATCGTTGGCCATGCGCAGCGCGTCGTCGAGCGTCTCGTACGCAAGCACCGGCAGCACCGGACCGAAGATCTCCTCCTGCACGATCTCCATGTCCTGGCGGCAATGCGTGATCAAAGTCGGCGGATAGAAATGACCCTTGCCTTCGGGCACGTAACCGCCCGTTTCGAGCTTCGCGCCTTCGGCCACCGCACGTTCGACCATCGCGTGGATCGCCGCGCGTGCGCTCGCGCTCACTAGCGGACCCATCCGGGTAGCGTCTTCGGCGCGGTCGCCGAAGCGCACGGCGCTCATCTTCTCGCGTAGCAGCGCGACGAAGCGGTCATGCACCGAAGCGTGCACGTACACACGTTCGATCGCCGTGCAAAGCTGGCCGCAGTGCGTGGTTTTCGAGCGCACGATGGCCGTTGCGGCCGCTTCGAGATCGGCATCGTCTTCGATGATCGCGGGCGTCTTGCCGCCCAGCTCCAGCGAAGGCTTCGCGATATTTTCCTTGCAGTAGTCGAGCACCTTGCGGCCCGCGCTCACGCTGCCCGTGAGCGTGATCATGCCGACATCCGTGTGCGTGCAAAGCACGGCGGCGGTGTCGTGATCCATGGCCAGCACGTTGAAAATGCCCGCGGGCAGTTCGGCTTCCTGCGCGGCGCGCGCCACTTCGAACGCCGAGCACGGCGTGTTGTTGCTCGGCCGCACGACCACCGCGTTACCCGTGATCAGCGCCGGCGCGACCTTGCGCAGCAGTGTGTACACCGGGAAATTGAACGGAATCAGGCACGCGGCCACGCCGATCGGCTCGCGCATGAGGATGAGGTTTTCGTTCGCGCTGTCGCTCGGAATCACCTCGCCTTCGATGCGGCGCGCCCACTGCGCGTGGTAGCGCAGGATTTCAGCGGCGTACTGCGCCTCGGCGGTTGCGTCCGCGACGCTCTTGCCCGACTCGGCGGCAAGCGCCACGCCGATTTTCGGCGCGCGCGCCACGATTGCGTCCGCGAAACGGTTCAGGATCGCGCCGCGCTCGGCGGCGGGCAGCTTGCGCCAGGCGCGCTGCGCGGCCCTGGCGGCCACGACCGCGCGCACTGCGTCGGCGGCGCTCGCGACGCTCACGTGGCCGATCGGGTCGCCGGTTGCCGGGTTATGGACAGCGATCTGCGGCCCTTCGGCGCCGACGAACTGCCCGTTGATGAAATTGAGGTCTGATCGCATGGATTGCTGCCGGTTTGGCGTTGCCGCCGCGTCATGAGAAAGGGCAGTATCCGTGCGGCATCGGGACGCCACAAACGATTAATTGTCGAGCGGAGCATGCGAAAAACGCATGCTCGGTGAAGCAGGCGCGGGGCGGCAGGCGCCAAAGCGCGTGGCCATCGCACGCCTTGCTTGTTATAATTCGCTCAAGCGTACGAAACAAATCTAACGTTCGCCGGAACGCAGCACACTCCGGCGCAGCACCCACTCCATGGCCAAAACCGACCGGCTGCGCGCCCTTGCCGACGCGCTCGCAAAACACAACGTCATGCATCTGCGCGATGCAGCCAGCGTGCTTGGTGTCTCCGAAATGACCGTGCGGCGCGACATCGCCGCGAATCCGGAGCGTTTCACGTATCTGGGCGGCTATATCGTGAGCGCGCAGGACGTGCCCAATACCGCCGGCTACTCGCTCGAACACGAAAAGGACCACTTCGCGCAGGCCAAGGCGCAAGCGTCCGCGCACGCGGCGCGGCTCATCGCGCAGAACGACACCGTGTTCATCGACTGCGGCACGACGCTTGCCGCGCTCGCGCGCCTCATCCCTTCGCAGCTGCAGATCACGGCGGTGTGCTATTCGCTCAACGTGGCCGAGATTCTGCGGCGCATGCCCAATGTGCGCATGATCCTGCTGGGGGGCGTGTATGTGCCGTCGTCGGACTCGTTCGCCGGCGAGGAGAGCCTGGAAACGCTGCGCCGCATGGGCATCAACAAGGCGTTTATTTCAGCAGGCGGCGTGGACGCCGCGCGCGGTGTGACGTGCTGGAACTTCCACGAAGTGGCGCTCAAGCAGGCCGCCATGGCCAGCGCCGTGGAAAGCCATCTCGTTGTGGATGCCAGCAAGTATGGCATCGTGAAGGCGTGGCGCTTTTCCCAGCTCGACGACTTCAACTCCGTCATCACCGAGAAAGGCCAGACGCTGCGCGCGCACAGCGCATAAGCGCATGTGCGCCGGCCGGCTGCGCGGCGCCGGTCGCTTCATTAGCCTGCCGGCTCAGCCGCGCCGGCGCAGCGCGAACAGCGTACCGGCCACCAGAATGAACGCGCCGACGATCACCTTCTGCCACGTGCTCGGCACGCCCACGAGAATCAGCACGTTGTTGATGAGCGTGACGAGCGCCACGCCGAGCAGCGTGCCCACGACCGTGCCGCTGCCGCCCGTAATGCGCGCGCCGCCCAGAATCACTGCCGCGATCACGTCGAGTTCCGAACCCACGAGGTCGAACGGATTGGCAAGCCGGTTGTTCGCCACATGCAAAATGCCTGCCACGCCGGCGAGAAACCCCGTATAGCCGAACACGAACAAGCGGATCGCGCGCAGATTGAAGCCGAGCCGCTCCGCAATCGCCGTACTGCCGCCCATGGCATAGACGCCGCGCCCCATCATCGTGCGATTGAGCAGCCACCACGTGAGAAGCGCGCCGGCCACGAGCGCGATCGCGGAAACCGGCAGCACCGCATTGAGCCCGTCGGCGGTCTTGTAGGCGATGAGCGGAATGCGGCCGAAGTGATCCATGCTGTGCGGGATGTTCATGAAGAACGTCGTGCCCACGAAGGTGAGCAGCAGCCCGCGATAGAGATATTGCGTGCCGATCGTCACGATCAGCGAGGGCGCCTGCAGCCGGTGCACGAGCATGCCGTTGATCACACCGAGCACGATGCCGCCCACGGCGCCCGTGAGCAGAATGAGCGCGAACGGCGCATCGGGCCACCACGCGAACACGGCTTTCGTGATCGAGTACATCGTGAGCGCGCCGATCGCCGTGAACGACACGTCGATGCCGCCCGACGCCAGCACGACGAGCGTGCCGAGCGCGAACAGCGACGTGATCGTGGCCGAGTGCAGCAGATCGAACAGCGTGGCCCACTGGAAAAAGCGCGGGTTGATGGAAGCGACGATCACGCAGGTAATGACGATCAGCGTGGCCGTGAACCATTCGGGGTTGCGGGCGAGCTTCGCGCGCCAGTTGAGCGGTACGCTCTGGCGCGCGACTTCGACGGTGTTGGACGACGTGCTCATTGTCTGATTCATGCTCATGCGGTATCCGGCAAAACGTTACGCGGAATTCAGGCTGCCTCTGCAAGCAGCGCGCGGTACAGCTCGGCCTCGGTCAGATCATCGGCGTGATGCTCTTCGGCGAGGCGGCCCTTACGCATCATCAGCACGCGGTCGCAGTTCTGCAGCAGCTCGGGCAGGTCGTCGCTGACGAGCAGAATGCCGATGCCGCGCTTCGAGAGCCGCTGCATGATGCGATAGATGATGTCCTTCGAGCCGACGTCCACGCCCACGGTCGGCCCGTGCAGGATCAGCACATGCGGGTCGATGGCGAGCCAGCGGCCAATCAACACGCGTTGCTGGTTGCCGCCCGAGAGCGACTGCACGGCCTTGTCCACATCGGGCGTGGCGATCTGCAGTTCCTTCACGGTGTTTTCGGCCAGCGCGCGTGCGCGCGTGCGGTCGATCTGGCCGAAGCGGTCGCGCAGGCTCGCGATCATCGCCGTGATCACGTTGTCGCGAATCGGCTTGTCGAGGAAAAGGCCTTCGTTCAGGCGGTCTTCCGGAACGTAGCCAATGCGCGCGCGCCTCGCGTCGCCCGGTGTCGAAAGCTTGATCGCGCGGCCTTCGAGCTCGATCTCGCCCGCATCGGCGGGCGCGACGCCCGCAAGCGCACGCGCGAGTTCGTTGCGGCCCGAATCGAGCAGGCCCGTCACGCCGAGAATCTCGCCGCGATGCAGCTTGAACGACACGTCGCTGAAGAGGCCCGCGCGACCGAGGCCGCGAACGTCGAGCAGCACCTCGGCTTCGGCCGCTGCGTTGCGGTAGCGTTCGGTGGAGAGTTCGCGGCCCGTCATCAGTTCGCTCAACTGTGCCTTGGTGTAGTTCGTGATCGGGCCTTGCGTCACTTTCTGGCCGTCGCGCAGCACGATCACTTCGCCGCCGATCGCATAACACTCGTCGAGCTTGTGGCTCACGAACAGCACGGTCACGCCCTGCGCGCGCAACTGGCCGAGCACGGCGATGAGGTTGGTCACTTCCTTTTGCGTGAGCGAAGTCGTGGGCTCGTCCATGATGACGAATTTCGCCTCGCTCGCAATGGCGCGCGCAATCGCCACGAGCTGGCGTGTGGCGAGCGGCAGCTGTTCGATGAGCGTCGCCTGAAACTCGGCGTCGCCCGGCAGGCCCACGGCCTTCAACGCACGCTCGGCCGTGCGGGCGAGTTCGCGGCGGTCGAACGTGCGCGCGAGACGTCCCGCGTGCTCAGCGAGCTCGGTCGTGAGCCCGATGTTTTCGGCCACGCTCATGTTGGGCAGCAGCGAAAGATCCTGATACACGGTCTCGATGCCGGCCGCGAGCGATTCGAGCGGCGTGAGCCGCGCGTGGCGCGCGCCGTCGATCATCAGTTCGCCTTCGTCGGGCGGCTGCGCGCCGGAGATGATCTTGATGAGCGTGCTCTTGCCACACCCGTTCTCGCCGAGCAGGTGATAGATCTGCCCGCGCTCGAACGCGAGCGTCACGCCGCGCAAGGCGTGCACGCCGGTGAAGCGCTTGTGCACGCCGAGCACCTGCAATAACGGTTCTGAAGCCATGTCGTCTCTTCGTGACGTTACGACGAAGCGCGCGCCGGGCTGCAAGCCCGCTGCGCGCGCCACCTTCTCCCGATCAGAAGTTGTATTGCTTGTAGTTCGACTTGTCGACGCTCACCCAGCCCTGGCCGCGCACGATGATGCCCTTGCCCGGACCCTTCGACACCGTGACCTTCTCGTAACCCGGCAGGCCGAGGTTCGCGCCGTTCTCCACGGTCTTGCCGTCGATCAGCATCATCGCGATCTTGTTCATGGCGATGCCCGCCAGCTTCGGATCCCAGAACGCAATGCCGTTGATCGCGCCGCTTTCGAGGTACTTGCCGGCCTCGGTCGGCAAGCCGGTGCCATAGACGCAGATCTTGCCCTGCAGGCCCGCTTCCTCGACGGCGCGGCCAATGCCGATCACGTCGAGCGACGACGAGCCCTGGAAGCCCTTGATGTCCGGGTGCTTGCGCAGCACTTCCTTGGCCACTTCATACGCGTGCTCGCCGTCGTTGTTGGTTTCGAGGTTGGTCTCGACGAGCTGCATCTTCGGGAACTTCTTCTTCGCGTTGTCGATGCCGCCATTGGCCCACTGAACCTGCGAGCGGCTGCCGAGCGAGCCGACCATCGTCGCCCACTTGCCATCGTCGTGCATGCACGAGGCGAGGCGGTCGTTGAGCGCGGCGCCGTAGGCGGAGTTGTCGAACGCCTCGACGTCGACCATCGTGTTCTTTTCGTTGTCGGCTTCGTGCGTGACGACCTTGATGCCGCGGTCCATCGCCTTCTTGAGCGCCGGCTCGAGGGTGGGCGGGTCATACGGCACGACGGCGATCGCGCTCACTTTCTTCGCGATCAGGTCGTCGATGATCTTCAGTTGCTGCGCGGCGTCCGCGCGGCCCGGCCCGGTCTGGTAGACCGAAACTTTCGGGTTGTCCTTGCCGAATTCCTTGACGCCGTCGTCCATCCGATTGAACCAGCTGATGCCGGTCACCTTCACCACCGTGACGATCGTCGGGTTCTCCGCCGCGTACGCCACGGCCGCCATGCCAGCGGCAAGTGCACACGCCGTGATTGCCACACTGAGTCGCTTGATCTTCATGTTCGATGTCTCCGTTTTTTTATAGCCGATTAGCCTTCGCCCCGAAAGAGATGGCGGCGGACCTCCGAGGCTCGAGGCCCGCCTGCTACACGGTTCAGCCCGTCAGCCCGAGGTCCGCCCTTTGCCGGCAGACGCGGAGCCACCGAGACCGAAAATCGCTCGTACCCGCTCGCCGCCCGCGAATGCGAGCGAGAGCAACAGCAGGAAGCCCCAGGCACAGTCGCCGAAAAACTGCGAAACGCCCATCAGATTGAAGAGGCTCGAAAGGAATTGCAGCACCGTCGCGGCAAAGAACACGCAGATGATGCGTCCATAACCGCCCGCGGGATTCACGCCGCCCATCACCGCGATGAGAATGGCGATCAGCAAATACGAATTGCCGTAGTCCCATTTCGCACTGAGCGTGTGCGAAACGCTCACGAGCCCCGCGAGCGAGGCAAGCACGCCGCACATCGCGTAGGTCATGACCAGCATGCGCGCGCGCGGAATGCCGGCATAGAACGCCGCGCGCTGGTTCGTGCCCATCAGGTAGAGGCGCAGCCCGAACGGCGTGCGCCTGAGCAGCCAGCCCAGCAGCACGACGACGGCCACGAATAGCAGGAACGAGATCGGCACCTGGAAGAACGTGCCGTTGCTGATATCGGCGAGCGGTTCGACGTAGTCCACGTGCACGGAGGCGCCGTTGCTGAGCGCCACCGCGAAGCCCGTGAAAAGCAGCTGCGTGCCGAGCGTGCAGAGAATGGGCGTGAGCCCGAGGCGCGCAATCACCACACCGTTCAGCAGGCCGCCGATGAGGCCCATGCACAACACGATCACGCAGAAGAGCGCCGTATACAGCGCGGGCGAATCGTCGCCGCTCACGAGCCGCGGCACGACCAGCGCGGCGATCATGCCCGAGAGATTCGCGAGCCCCACGCCGGAAAGGTCGATGCCGCCGTTGCCCGACAGCATGGAGAGCATAATGCCGAGCGCGAGCAGCGCGACTTCGGGCAGTTGCGCGCCCATCGACTGCAGGTTGTCGATGCCGACGAACTGCCCGCGCGACACCCAGACCGCGACCAGCACGACCAGCAGGTTCACGGCCAGCAGGAAGTTCAACTGCCGGTCGCCGAACCATTTGACAAAGAGTGCAGACTTCATGGACCTCATCCTTTGCGGTGTGTTTTCACCTGGCAATGCTCAATGGACATCTGCGTTCGCCGTGCGTGCGAGCATGGCGTCGACTTCTTCCTTGCGCGGCATGGAGGGCGCGGTGCCGGGGCGCGTGACGGAGATGCCCGCCAGCGCGCAGCCAAAGCGCGTGGCCGTGAGCGCGTCGTCGCCGCGCGCGAGCGCCGCCGCGAAACCGCCCGTGAAGCCGTCGCCGGCACCCGCCGTTTCCACTACCGGCCCGCAATTGAAGGCGGGTAGCAAGACCGATGCATCGTGCGTGTGGAGCAGCGCGCCGGCTTCGCCCAGCGTCACGATGACCGCGCCCGCGCCCTTGGCGAGCAGCACGTCGGCGGCGCGGCGCGCGTCGTCGGCATTGCGGATCTCGATGCCCGTGAGCGCCTGCGCCTCGGTCTCATTGGGCGTGATGTAGTCGCACAGCGGGAAGATGTCGTCGGGCAGCGCCATGGCGGGCGCCGGATTGAATACCGTCTTCACGCCATGCCGGCGCGCGAGTTCGAGGCCGCGCCGCGCTGCCGCGAGCGGCTGTTCCAGCTGCGTGACGAATACCTGGGAGGCCGCAATATCGGCTTCGATCGCTTCGGCGTCGCCGGGCTCCATCGTCGCCGCCGCGCCCGCTGCGACGATGATCGCGTTCATGCCGGTCGTGTCGTCCACGAAGATGTGCGCCGCGCCCGTGGCCAGTCCGTCCACGGCCCGGGTGCGCGCCGTGATGCCTTCGGCGGCCCACGTCGCGCGCGCGATGTCGCCGAACGCGTCGTTGCCCACGCGCGTGCAGAACACCACTTGCGCGCCCGCGCGCGCGGCGGCCACGGCCTGATTCGAGCCCTTGCCGCCCGGTCCCATCGCGAATGCCGATCCGGCGAGCGTCTCGCCGATCATCGGCATGCGGCTCGCGCGGAACGCGAGATCGGTCACATAGATGCCGAGGATGACGACGCGTCCGCTCATTGGCCCTGCTCCTTCGCGCGCGGCGCGTCGGGTGCGAGCAGCACGCCTTTGGTGAACACGAAGCAGCCGTAGCCGCGCGTTTCGCCCGTGGCGATCACACAGTAGGCCTTGCGGGCACGCGCATAGAACGCATGACGCTCGATGGGCGCGAACGGCACGGCGCGGCCTTCCGCGGCGTCGACTTCGGCCTGCGCTTCGTGCTGCACGGTGGGAATCGTGTCGGGTTCGCCGACCACTTCCATGCGCATGGCCGGGGCTTCGACGAAGGTGTCGAGCGGCAGCACGGAGAGGATCGCGCGCACGGCGCGGGGCGCATCGGCGCCGTCGATGCGCAGGAGCTTGCCGAGCACCGTGGCGCGCGCAACGGAGTCGGCGGGAAAGTTGGCGTCGCAAACGACGAGTTCGTCGCCGTGACCCATCGCGCGCAGCGCTTGCAGGACATCGGCGTTCAGAAGCGGGTCGAGATTCTTCAGCATGTTTGTCTCCTCCGATATGGGCTTGGCGTCTCTCTCTTTCGAAGCGCTCAGTCGCCGTACGGTATCCAGATGTTCTTCACCTGCACGGCATGGCGCAGGAACGGCAATCCTGCGCTCGTCCGGTCGAACCAGTCAACCTCGCGGCCGTGATCGACGAAGGTCCGCTTCAGATTGCCGACCGACTCGCGCTCCACGAGGGACGAATCGGCCGCCGTGCCGAAGCACCAGAGCGCATCCACGTCGTCGTGCTTCGCGAGGGCCGGCAGCAGCGCGGCACGCTCGCCGGTCAGGATGTTGAGTGCGCCCGCAGGCACATCCGAGGTTTCCACGACCTGATAGAAGTCCGTTGCCGCCAGCGGGCTCGCCTCGCTCGCCAGCGCCACGACGCGATTGCCCATCGCGAGCGCCGGTGCGATCAGCGAAACGAAACCGAGCAGCGGCGCTTCGTCGGGGCAAGCGATGCCGACCACGCCCAGCGCCTCGTGCATGGCGAGCGCGACGCCGCGCAACGGCGGGGTATGCACCGCGCCATCGAACTTGTCGGCCCACGCCGCATAGCTGAACAGCCGGTCGATGGCCATCTCCACTTCACGCCCGGCCGCGCGCGCGTCGTGCCCCGCGCGGCGCGTGAGCTGCTGCGCGAATTCATCGGCGCGCGCGCTGAGGTTTTCCGCGAGGTAATACAGCACCTGGGCGCGAGCGTGCGTGCTCATCTGCGTCCACTTGCCCGCGCCGCGCGCGGCGGCAACGGCATCGCGCACGTCCTTGCGGCTGCCCGCGCCCACTTCGCCCACCCATTCGCCGTTCGGCGCGTAGACGGCGTGCGAATAGCCGCTGTCGGGCCGCACCTGTTTGCCGCCGATAAATAGCTTCGCAGTGCGATCGAGACCCGTGCCCGCGTGCGGAAAGTCTGGTGCCGGGGGGCGCACTTCACGTTGCGCGCGCATCGGCAGCTTGCTCCATGCGGCCGGCTTCAGATACTCGAACACGCCTTCGCGGCCGCCCTCGCGCCCGAAGCCCGACTCGCGGTAGCCGCCGAAGCCCACGCTCGCGTCGAAGAGGTTCGTCGCGTTGATCCACACCACGCCGCATTGCAGGCGCGGCGCGATATCGAGCGCGCGCCCGATGGTCTCGCTCCACACGCTCGCGGCGAGGCCATAGCGCGAATTGTTGGCGAGCGCCACGGCCTCTTCCGGCGTGCGAAAGCTCATGGCCGCGAGCACCGGCCCGAAGATTTCTTCCTGCGCGAGCGTCGAGGCGGGCCCGATGCCCGTCACGAGCGTCGGCGGATAGAAGCAGCCGCCCGACGGCAGCTCGACTTCGCGCGGCTGCCACACGTTGCAGCCTTCGCGCCGTCCGGCTTCGACGAGCGACTCGATGCGTTCGAGCTGCACCGGATCGATGATCGCGCCAATGTCGATGCCCTTGTCGAGCGAGAGGCCGACGCGCAGCGTCGCCATGCGGCGCTTGAGCTTCTCGATGAAGCGCGCTTCGACGCCTTCCTGCACCAGCAACCGGGAGCCCGCACAGCATACCTGGCCCTGGTTGAACCAGATGGCGTCCACCACGCCTTCCACGGCGCCGTCGAGGTCGGCGTCGTCGAACACGATGAACGGCGACTTGCCGCCCAGTTCGAGCGTGAGCGACTTGCCCGTGCCGGCCGTGGCGGTGCGGATGAGGCGGCCCACTTCGGTCGAGCCAGTGAAGGCGATCTTGTCGACGCCGGGATGCTCGACGAGCGCCGCGCCCGTGCTGCCGTCGCCCGTCACCACGTTGAGCACGCCCTTGGGCAGGCCGGCGCGATGCGCCAGTTCGGCGAACAGGAGCGCAGTGAGCGGCGTGTATTCGGCTGGCTTGAGCACCACGCAGTTGCCGAGTGCGATGGCGGGCGCCACTTTCCACGCGAGCATCAGCAGCGGGAAATTCCACGGCACGATCTGGCCGATCACGCCAAGCGGCGACCAGCCTTCCAGCTCACTCTCCTGAAGCTGCGCCCAGCCCGCGTGATGGAGGAAATGGCGCGCCACGAGCGGCACGTCGATATCGCGCGCCTCGCGAATCGGCTTGCCGTTGTCGAGCGCTTCCAGCACGGCGAAGAGGCGGCTGTGGCGCTGCACCATGCGTGAGAGCGCGTAAAGATGCCGCGCGCGTGCCGCGCCGCCCATGGCGTACCACTCGGGCTGCGCCGCGCGCGCCGCCGCGACGGCCACCGCCACATCCGCCGCGCCGCCCTGAGCAACGGCGGCAAGCGCCTCGCCCGTGGCGGGGGCACGCACTTCGAAGCGCGCACCATCGGCACTTTCGCGCCACGCGCCGTCAATGAAATGCCCAAACGCGGCCTCGTGCTGCGCGAGCCACGCGCGCACGGGCTGATCGTCCTCGGGGGCGGGACCGTAATCCATCGTTCGGAAATACTCGGCTACGCTCATCGGTATGGTCTGCTCAGGCTACGGGGTGGCGGTGGAAGGCGGAATAGCGGCCGCTCACATGGTGTTCGAGCTGGCGCTCGATGTCGGCGAGCAGGCTCGACGCGCCAAAGCGGAACAGCTCGGGCTCGAGCCAGGGCCGCCCCAGCTCTTCCTTCATGAGGATCTGGTACGCAAGCGCGGTCTTGGCATTCGATACGCCGCCCGCAGGCTTGAAGCCCACCAGCGCACCAGTGCGCTCGCGGTACTCGCGGATCATGCGCACCATCACCAGCGAGACGTCGAGCGTGGCGTTGACCCCCTCCTTGCCCGTGGACGTCTTGATGAAGTCCGCGCCCGCCATCATGCAGACCACCGACGCGCGGGCGATGTTCGACAGCACGCGAATGTCGCCCGTGGCGAGAATCGCCTTCAGATGCGCCTCGCCGCAGGCCGCGCGAAACTCGCGTACTTCGTCGTAGAGCGCGCGCCAGTTGCCGGTGAGCACGTGCTCGCGCGTGACGACGATGTCGATTTCCTCGGCGCCGTCCTTGACGGAGGCCTCGATTTCCTTGAGCTTGAGCGCGTGCGGATTGAGGCCCGCTGGAAAACCGGTGGAGACCGCTGCGACGGGAATGCCGCTGCCCGCCAGCGCGTCCACCGCTGCCGCGACGAAGCGGTGGTACACGCACACCGCGCCCGTCGTGATGGCATCGGGCGCGAAGCCAAGCGCCGCGAGCAGGTCGGCGCGCACGGGGTGGCGCGCCTTCGTGCACAGGCGGCGCACGCGGCCTTCGGTGTCGTCGCCGTTGAGCGTGGTGAGATCGATGCAGGTGATGGCCTTCAGGAGCCACGCGGCCTGCGCGTCCTTCTTGACCGCGCGGCGCGTGCCGAGCGTGGCCGTGCGCCGCTCGACGGCGGACTGGTTGACGCGCAAGGCGTCGAGCCACGCCGCGTCGAACGCCACGCCGGCGTTGCGCGCGACATGCGCAGCATGCTGGGCGGGCGCGCCGCGCAGCACGACGAGCGAATTCGTTGAGGCTTCTGACATAGGCTGGGAGGCGAATTTGTGCAATGCACATCAAACCGTGGTGGTTTATTCGCACCCATCCTATACCGATGAAACGATCGTGACAATACTCGTTACAATCCTATCTATCGGGCTCGAGACGTGGCAACGCCGGCCCGCGCGTTCGGCTTTCGCCCGGGGCCTGCGTTTGCGCGCACGCGCGCGTCTCATCCTGAGAGTGGTTTAGAACTGCAACCGATACCGTACGAAATCGTCGGCTTGCGCGAATTCGTCGTAGAGCTTGCGCGCGGGGTTGTCCTCGCGCGTATGCCAGTAAAGACGCGACCATGCGCGCGAACGCGCCAGTGCGATGAGGTCTTCGATGAGCCGCCTGCCTATGCCCTGGCCGCGGCAACCGGGATCGACGAACAGGTCCTCGAGGTAACAAATGGGCGCATCGACCCATGTGCCTTCATGCAGCACGCAAAGGCTGAATCCCGCCAGCCGCCCCTCGACTTCGGCGACGCGCGCGAACACCGGCGCGTTCGCATCGAGCATGCGCTGCCAGGTTCGCTCGCTGATGTGCGGCGCGACGCTCGTCTCGTAGAACGCGTTGTAGCCCGCCCAAAGATCGAACCACGCGTCGCGGTCGGCGGGCGCGACGTCGCGGATAAGGATCGCCCCGGACATTCAGGACGCTGCCGCTTCTCTCAAGCTGGCAAGCGACGCGCGCTGCTGGCCTTGCGCGTCGAAGTTCTCTTTCGAGAGCCACTGCTCGAACGCGGCTTTCGCGAGCGGCCAGTCCTGGTCGATGATCGCGAACCACGCGGTGTCGCGGTTGCGGCCCTTGTACACGATCGCCTGGCGGAAAATACCCTCGAACTGGAAGCCCAGACGCAGCGCCGTCTTGCGCGACGGCGCGTTGAGGCTGTCGCATTTCCATTCGTAGCGCCGGTAGCCGAGGTCGTCGAACACGTAGCGCATCAGCAGATACTGCGCCTCGGTGGAAAGCGGCGTTTGCTTCAGGCGCGGCGAAAACGTCACGCTGCCCACTTCGATCACGCCATGCACCGGCTCGATGCGCATGAGCGCGAACGTGCCCACGGCCTTCCCGCTCGCGCGGTCGATCACGGCGTAATGGAACGGGTCGCTCGATGCAGCCGCTTTCGCGAGGTACTCGCGAAACGCGGCGAAGTCGGTGAAGGGTTCGGAGAACAGGTAGGTCCAGTCACGGCCGTCGGCCGCGGTGCCGTAGGCTCCGAAGAGATCGACGGCGTGACGGTCGAGGTCGATCGGCTCGATGCGGCAGAACTGGCCCTCGATCGTCATACGCGCAGGCCGTTCGCGCGGCTGCCAGCCGGTGACAGGGTCGCCTATGGGCTGCTGGAATTCGTTCAGTCTTGCGGACATGCGTGACAAGCTCCTCTTGCGCGGGACGCAACCAATATCCGCGTTAAGTTACCGCATGTCGTGGTTCTGTGGAAAGGTCCACGAACGGCAGGGAGCGTGGAACCACGCAGCACGCTCGCCGGCACATCGCGTCGCGCACTTTTGATTGTTCAGTTTTCCTCTGCTTTTCGATTTCCGCCCGCATGGGCCCCTTGCGGATCACCGACGCCCGCCCGCAAGACGCACCGCATCGGGATGCCGCCGCAGCCGCAGCATCGCCACACAGCCGAGCGCCGGTCCCACGGCCAGCATGCCGAAGCCGCCCGGCCATCCCAGCCACGCCACCGCGTACGGCACGAGATGAATGCTCACCAGCGTGAGCAGAAAACCCGCGCAGGTCTGCGCGGTCAGCAGCGTGCCGACCGAGTCCGGGTCGGCCAGTTCGGCCACGCTCGC
>NZ_JBFRCL010000029.1:0-110970 GCF_040965695.1 Paraburkholderia sp. BR10937 | reverse complement strand
TCTACACGCTGATGGACGCCGCCGACGACATCGTGCGCCCGCTGCAGGACCGCCCGGTTCGCGTGGACCGCGAAACGCTCGCGCTCGGCTATGCGGGGGTGTATTCGAGCTTCCTGCGCCACTCGGAGGTGGCTGCGAAGAAGTACGACCTGAAGACGGTGGACATTCTCGTCGAACTGGGCAAGCGCCGGATGGTGGGCGGCCAGGAAGACATGATCGTCGACGTGGCGCTCGATCTGAAAAAGCGCCAGCAAGCATTGCAGTCCTGATCAAGCACGCCGCGCATCGCCTTCGGGTGATGCGCGGCGTTGCCACTCATAGCCGCCGGAAAGAGCGGCTCGTATATATATTTGGAGACTTTTTATGACGTCGCGAAACAGTAGTGCTGGAGGAAGTGGAACGAGCGGCAAGGCAACCATTGCCCTGTGTCTGGCGATTGCGCTGCTCGAAGGGTTGGACCTGCAATCGGCGGGCGTAGCGGGGCCGCGCATGGCGAAGGAGTTTCATCTCGCCGTCGCGCAAATGGGCTGGGCGTTCAGCGCCGGCGCGATCGGCCTCTTGCCCGGCGCGGCACTGGGCGGGCGGCTTGCCGACCGCTTTGGCCGCAAGCGCGTGCTCATGTGGTCGGTGGCGCTGTTCGGGCTTTTCTCGCTCGCCACGACCATGGTGTGGAATTTCGAAAGCCTGCTCGTCGCGCGTCTGCTCACGGGTCTTGGTCTCGGCGCGGCCATGCCGAACCTGATCGCGCTGTGCTCGGAGGCAGCGGGTGAGCAGCAGCGCAGCACGGCAGTCGGCGCGATGTACTGCGGCATGCCGTTCGGCGCGGCGATTGCCGCCGTCATCGGCATGCTCGGGACGGGGGACGCAAGCTGGCGCCACGTGTTCTACGTTGGCGGTCTCGGCCCGATCGTGATGGTGCCGCTGCTTGGCCTGTTCCTGCGCGAGTCGCAGCAGTTCGTCGCCACGAAAGCTTCGAAGGTCGCGCGGGCAGGCGCGCCGAGCGTGACGCAAGCGCTCTGGCAAGAGGGCCGCGCACGTACCACGATTGCGCTGTGGATCAGCTACCTCGGCACCTTGATCGTGCTGTACTTCCTGATGAACTGGCTGCCCTCGATGGTGCTCGCACGCGGCCTCACGCGCGTGCAGTCGAACCTCGTGCTGATGCTGTTCAACATCGGCGGCGGCATCGGCGCCGTTGCGATCGCAACGATCATGGATCGCTTCGGCCGCCGCGGCACGGTGATCGGCATGTACATCGGCATCGTGGCGGCGCTCACCGTGCTCGCAAGCGCAGGCGGCGCAAGTTCGACGGCCGTGGGCGGCCTGCTGTGCGGCTTCTTTATCGTGGGCGGCCAGTCGGTACTGTACGCACTCGCGGGCCATGCGTACCCCACGGAAGTGCGCGGCACGGGTGTGGGCGCGGCCGTGGCCGTGGGGCGTCTGGGTTCGATTCTCGGGCCGCTCGTGGCGGGCCAGCTGTTCGCACTCGGCCAGAGCCCATCGATGCTGGTGGGCTCGAGCATTCCGCTCGTCGTGATCGCGGCGCTTGCTGCGCTCAGCGTGGTGGGTGCATTCAGGCAGCGCAGCACGCTGGGCGCACAGGGCGCATGAATGTGAAGGGGAGAAGGCATGCGCCTTCTTCCGCATGGGTTAATACGTTTTAAAGGATGGTCATCATGACGGATACGGCACAAGCAATCACCGAAGCCTCGACGAGCAAGTTCGCGCGCGTGAAGGACGGCGACGTCGAGTTCCAGATTCACTACAACGACGCAGGCGCTGGCGCCGAAACCGTCGTGATGCTGCACGGCTCGGGTCCGGGCGCGAGCGGCTGGGCCAACTTCAACCGCAACGTCGAACCGCTCGTCGCAGCGGGCTACCGCGTGATCCTGATGGACTGCCCGGGCTGGAGCAAGAGCGATCCGATCGTCTGCACGAGCTCGCGCTCGGACCTGAACGGCCGCGTGCTCAAGGGCCTGCTCGACGTGCTCGACATCGAGCGCGTGCATATTCTCGGCAATTCGATGGGCGGGCACAGCGCCGTTGCGTTCGCACTGGCGAACCCGCAGCGCGTGGGCAAGCTCGTGCTGATGGGCGGCGGCACCGGCGGCCCGAGCAGCTTCATGCCGATGCCCACCGAAGGCATCAAGCTGCTGCAAGGTCTCTATCGCGATCCGACGATCGAGAACCTCAAGCGCATGATGAACGTATTCGTGTACGACGCGAGCGCGCTCACCGACGAGCTGATGCAAACGCGCCTCGACAACATGCTCGCGCGCCGCGACCACCTGGAAAACTTCGTGAAGAGCCTCGCGGCCTTCCCGAAGCAGTTCAGCGACTACGGCCCGCGCCTGGGCGAAATCGCCGCGCCCACGCTCGTGATCTGGGGCCGCGACGACCGCTTCGTGCCGATGGATATTGGCCTGCGTTTGCTCGCGGGCATGCAGAACGCGCAGTTGCACGTGTTCAACCGTTGCGGCCACTGGGCGCAATGGGAGCATGCGGAAGCCTTTAACCGCATGGTGATCGACTTCCTGAAGCACTAAGACACGAAAGCCCTCGCGGCAACGAAGCGGCACATCTCGCGGTGTGCCGCTTTTTTTATTAGGGAAAGCGCATTGCGTTTGCAAACCGGTTTTTGTGTGACGAAACCGAGAGTCAACGCACCATCGACCGGCTTGACTAAAGACAAACCAGAATTAGCGTTAAACAAAACGATTCGCCATTGACAAATTAAACCTGTCCCACCTATGATCGGCATCACTGCCTGGAGACGCGCGCACCGCACGCGTCCAGGCGAGCCGCGCAAGGCGCGCAAGACGCCGCGCATCAACGGTCTGCCCGGATCCGCCCGGGTGAGCCGCAGTCATGTTTGGAGACAGGCAGATGCCCCAATCGATTGCCCCGGACCGCCAGTCCGACGCCGCCCGCGCGTACGCTACGTCCGCGCAGAATCCCCCGCAGCAAGACGACGCGCTCTACCGGAAAGTTTCCGCGCGCGTCATTCCGTTCCTGTTCGTTTGCTACGTCGTCTCGTTCCTCGACCGCATCAACATCGGCTTCGCGCAGTTGCAGATGAAGCACGACCTGGGCTTCAGCGACGCGATGTACGGCCTCGGCGCCGCCGTGTTCTACGTGGGCTACGTGCTGTGCGAAGTGCCGAGCAACATGCTGCTTGCGCGCTTCGGCGCGCGCCGCACGTTCATGCGCATCATGCTGCTGTGGGGCATTGCCTCGACCAGCATGATGTTCGTGTCGAGCCCGACGCAGTTCTATGCGCTGCGCTTTTTGCTGGGGGTGTTCGAGGCGGGCTTCTTTCCCGGTATCGTGCTCTATCTCACGTACTGGTATCCGGCGCGGCGCCGCGCGGCCGTGTTCTCGATCTTCTTCGCGGGCGTGGCGGTGGCGGGCGTGCTGGGCGGCCTCATCTCGGGCTGGATCATGCGCGACATGGCTGGCGTAGCGGGCCTCGCCGGCTGGCGCTGGATGTTCCTGATCGAAGGGTTGCCGGCCGTGCTGCTCGGCCTCATGGCCGCGTTCTGGCTCGTGGACGGGCCCGAGAAGGCGCGCTGGCTGACCGATGCGGAAAAGGCCCACCTCCTCGCGCAACGCGATGGCGAAGGCGATCACCCGCATTCCACGCGATCGTTCGGGGCGGCGCTGCGCAACCCGCGCGTGTATCTGTTCGCGTTCATCTACTTCTCGCTGACCTGCGCCTCGCTCACGCTGAACTTCTGGATGCCGCTCATGATTCGCGACTTCGGCGTGCATGACGTGCTGGCGATCAGCCTCTACACAGTCATTCCGAATGCGGTGGGCGCCGTGGGCCTCATGTGGATCGCGCGCCGCTCGGACCGGCGCGGCGAACGGCGCTGGCACTTCGCGGCGTGCACGGTAGGCGGCGGCATGGCGTTGGCGCTGCTCACGCTGCATCTTGCGAGCTTCGCCGCGATGATGGCGATTCTTTCGATCGCAGCGGTGCTGATTTTCGCCGCGTTGCCGATCTTCTGGGCGGTGCCTTCGGCGTATCTCACGGGCAAGGCCGCCGCGGCGGGCATCGCGCTCATCAGCAGTATCGGCATTACGAGCGGCATCGTGAGCCCGTGGGCGATCGGGCTCATCAAGACGCATACGGGCAGCATGGATAACGCGCTCTATCTGCTCGCGGCGTTGCTGGTGGCGAGCGGCGCGGCGTTGGTGGCCGGTGTCCCGCCGGTGAAGGCCAGCCGCTAAGTGCACCTCACGCAGGCTTGAGCAGCGTGCGCCATTCCGGCAGTCTGCCCTTTTCATCAAGCGACTGGACGAGCGGCGCAGCACGCTCGGCCAGCGCCTGCTGAACGTTCGCGATGGCGTTGGCCAGCTCGCTCGACATGCCGAGGCCGTCGAGCATGGCCGCCGCCTCGCGCATTTCCTCGGAGCGTCGCTGTCCGTGCTCGACCACGCGGCCGATCAGGTACGACTCGTAGCCCGTGTCCCAACCCATGCCCGGGAAGCTTGCCGCAAGCGATGCAAGCACGCGGTCGTCCACGCCGAACTGCTTCGCGGCGAGCATCGATTGCACGCACATCGCTTCCATGCCTTTGATCATGATGCTGCGGCACAGCTTGATGGCGGAAGCGAGTCCCACTTCGGCGGCCACGGCTTGCGCGCGCATGCCGATCGCGTTGAGCACGTCGGCAGTGCGCCCGGCCGCGCGCCCGCCCAGCAGCATCGGCACGCGTATGCCTTGCGGCGGCACCGGCGCCATGACGGCGGCTTCCACGTAATCGGCGCCCACGCGCTCCACGGCCTGGCTGTTGCGCTGTTTTACGGCGGGCGAGACGGAGTTGAGATCGACGAACGTCTGGCCGGCCAGCAAGTGCGGAGTGCACGCGCTCGCCACGGCTTCGGCCTGGCTCGCCGTGACGGCGGAAAACACGAGTTGTGCGCCCTGTAGTGCAGAAGCGAGATCGTCGGCTACGTGGGCGCCGCTTTCGCTCGCGCGTTTGAGGATCGTCTCGCGCGTGGCGCTTTCCTGCAGCTTGATGTCGAACGTCGAAACGTGCAGCCCGGCATGCGCCAATGCCTGCGCAAAAATAGGGCCCACTTCGCCGAAGCCGATGATCGCAACGCGTGTGACCGGCTGCTGGTTTTGCTGTTCCATGTTTGAATCGCTCTCGATGACGTTGATGAAGAGACAAGCGCGCCAGGCTCACACGCGAGGTTCGCTCGCCTGAACCGGCGGCGACTCGACCGGGGCCGCGAGACGCCGGTTCATGTGGGCGTCGAACTTCTGCTTGTCGAACATGCTTTCCCATTTCGACAAAACGAGCACGGCGACCGAATTGCCGATCACATTGGTCGTGGAAGTCGCACCCTTGCGGATGCAACCTTGACGTCACTGCTGCTCGCCGAGTTCCTCCAGCAGCCAGTTGCGAAACGCGACCAGCACGGGATGGCGTTGAGCACGCTCCGGGTAGACGAGGTAATACGAGCGCGAGCTCGGCACCGCTTCGAACGGGCTGAGAAGCCGGTTTTCCCGCAATTCGTCTTCCACCAGCATGCGCGGCACGAGGCCTACGCCGATACCGGCCACGACTGCCTGGATCAAATGCGAGGTCAGCTCGAAACTCGGGCCCGGCCGCAGCGCGTCGTGGGGCAAACCGAAGTGCGCGCACCATTCGCGCCAGGCGTCGGGAAAGCTGCGCACCCGCAGCAGCGTGAGCCCTTCGAGGGAGTCGATGGTCGGCGCGGCGGCCCTGCGCCTCGATTTTCGCGCAAGGGGTAACGCGGCCGGGTTGCCGACCAGCACCAGTTCTTCCGCGTAGAGCCGGTGTGCCGTCACGCCCGGCCAGCGGCCGTCGCCCACCACGATGGCAGCGTCGAGGTCCTGGGTCGAAAAATCGGCGGCCTCGATGCGCGAGTCGAGATCGATCTGCAAATCGGGGTGCGCCTGATAGAAGCGGTGCAGGCGCGGCAGCAGCCACTTGGCCCCGAACGTCGGCAGGGTCGCGACGCGCAACTGCGTTTTCGGCGCGTTGGCGGTGAGGGCCTGCAGCGTGGCGCTGCGGATCAGCGCGAGCGCGTGCGAGATCTCGGCCATATAGGCGCGGCCGATATCCGTCGGGATGATGCGCTTGCCTTCGCGCGTGAAGAGCGCGAGATCGAGCATCGCTTCGAGCGCCTGTACCTGGCGGCTCACGGCGCTTTGCGTGAGCGACAGCTCCTCGGCGGCACGCGTGAAGTTCTCATGCCGCGCGGACGCCTCGAACGCGAGCAGCAGCGACATGGAAGGCGTGAGCTTGCGGAAATTCATTCATAAACCTCATGATCAACCCAACGAATATACGTTTGCCCGGTGGCGGTCGGGGACGCGACAATGCCCTGCCAGTAAGGCAATCGTGCGCCCACGGCGAGACTTCGAGAACGATATGACAATTGCCCCGCTTGCCATCGGTGAATTCAGCAACCCGCTGATCCGTCAATTTTTGCATGAATTGGAGACGTCGGGTTTCGAAGGCGAGGTGGATGCGACTCACGCGACGCGCACGGTGCTGGCCACGGACAATTCGATCTACCAGCGCTATCCGCAAGCGGCGGTGTTTCCGCGCCATGCACAGGACGTCGTACGCCTCGCGGCGCTACTCGGGCGCGAGGCGTTTCGCGGCGTGGCGGTGGCGGCGCGCGGCGGCGGCACGGGCACGAACGGGCAGTCGCTGACCGAAGGCATCGTGGTCGATATGTCGAGGCATATGAACCGGATCCTCGAAATCGATCCGGTTGCGCGCACGGCAAAGGTGGAGGCCGGTGTCGTCAAGGACCAGCTCAATGCCGAACTGAAGCGGCACGGACTCTTTTTCGCGCCGGAGCTGTCGACATCGAACCGCGCGACCATCGGCGGCATGATCAGCACGGACGCGAGCGGGCAGGGCAGTTGCACCTACGGGAAAACGCGTGACCACGTGCTCGCGCTGGAAACGGTCCTGGTTGGCGGTGAGCGCCTGTCGAGCGCGCCGGTCGATGAGTCCGCACTCACGGCGTTCTGTGCGCGCGAGGACAAGGTCGGCGCAGTGTTTCGCACCGCGCGCGACATCAGCGAGCGCGAAGCTAGCCTGATACGCGAGCGCTTTCCCGAGCTGAACCGCTGCCTGACGGGCTATGACCTCGCCCATTTGCGTGACGGCGAGGGGCGCTTCGACATCAACAGCGTGCTGTGCGGCTCGGAGGGCACGCTCGGCTTCATCGTCGAGGCGACGCTGAACGTGCTGCCGGTTCCGAAGCACGCTACGCTCGTCAATATCCGCTACGAGGGTTTCATGGATGCCCTGCGCGACGCGCGCGCGTTGATGGCCCATCGTCCGCTCTCGATCGAAACGGTGGACTCCACGGTGCTGCGGCTGGCGCGCGAGGATAGCGTCTGGCAAAGCGTGGCCGGGTATTTCCCCGACGACGAAGGCGTCGAAGGCGGTGCGAGCGGCATCAACATGGTCGAATTCAGCGGCGACGATGCGGACGACTTGCGCGCGCGCGTCGCGGCGTTCGTCGAGCATCTGGGCGCCGACGCGAGCGTCAGGCGCCTGGGACATACGATCGCCGAAGGCGAGGCGGCGATCCATCGCGTCTATTCGATGCGCAAGCGTGCGGTGGGCCTGCTGGGCAACGCCCGCGGCGCGAGCCGCCCGCAGCCCTTCGTGGAAGACACGGCCGTGCCGCCCGAAAATCTCGCCGACTATATTGCGGAGTTTCGGGCGCTGCTGGATGGTTTCGGTTTGCGCTACGGGATGTTCGGCCACGTCGATGCCGGCGTGCTGCACGTGCGCCCCGCGCTCGACATGCGCAATCCCGACGAGGCCGCGCTCGTGCGCCCCATTTCGGATGCCGTGACCAAGTTGACGATGAAGTATGGCGGCCTGCTGTGGGGCGAGCATGGCAAGGGCGTGCGCTCGGAGTATGTGCCCGAGTACTTCGGGCCTTTGTATCCCGCGTTGCAGCGGCTCAAGGCGGCATTCGACGCGCACAATCAGCTCAATCCCGGCAAGATCGCCACACCGGCCGGGGCGAGTGCGGCGCTGCTGAAGATCGACGCGACGACGCTGCGCGGCGAACTGGACCGGCGCATCGACGAGCGTGTCTGGCAGGCCAATGCCGACGCCGTTCACTGCAACGGCAACGGCGCCTGCTACAACTTCGACCCGAACGACGCCATGTGTCCGTCGTGGAAGGCCACGCGCGAGCGCGTGCATTCGCCGAAGGGCCGGGCTTCGCTGATGCGCGAGTGGCTGCGCCGGCAACAGGATGCCGGAGCGGATCTCACGGCTGTGCCAGTTGCGGCGGCGTTGCCGGTGCGCATGGTCAATAGCCTGCGCAAACGCCAGGGCGGGCAAGACTTCTCGCATGAGGTGTACGACGCCATGGCGGGTTGCCTCTCATGCAAGTCATGCGTGGGGCAGTGCCCCGTGAAGGTGAGCGTGCCCGAGTTTCGCGCCCGCTTTCTGGAGCTGTATCACACTCGCTATTTGCGGCCGCTGCGCGACTATTTGATCGGCGCGCTCGAGTTCACGGTGCCGCGTGTAGCGGCGCTGCCTGGAGCGAGAAGCGTGTACAACGCGGTGATGGGCGCGGGTCCCGTCAAGTCCCTGCTTGCGCGCTGCCTGGGACTTGTCGATAGCCCGTTGTTGAGCCCGGTCTCGTGGCGTGGCGCGCTGCGCCGCTCGGGAGCGGAAGTCGCAACCCCCGAACGCCTCTCGAAGCTCGGCGTTGCCGAGCGCCAGCGCAGCGTAATCGTGGTGCAGGACGCGTTTACGCGCTACTTTGAGACGCCGGTCGCCGCCGCATTTCTGGAACTCGCCGCGCGGCTCGGGTTCAAGGTCTTCGTCGCGCCTTATCTGCCGAACGGCAAGCCGCTGCACGTGCAGGGGTTTCTGCCGCAGTTTCGCCGGGCTGCGCGGCGCAATGCGGCGCAACTGGCCGCGCTTGCCAGAACGGGTGTGCCGCTGGTGGGCATCGATCCGGCCATGACGCTCGTGTACCGCCAGGAGTATCGCAAGGTGGAAGGCATCGAAGCGGTACCCGACGTTCAGCTGCCGCAGGAATGGCTGATCGGCGCGCTGCGCACGCGTGCAACGTCGCCGCGAGCGTCCGGCTCGTTCAGACTGCTGCCGCATTGCACCGAGCGCACCAACGCGAGCACTGCCGCGCTCCTGTGGAAAGACGTCTTCGCGGCGGCAGGCCTCGCGCTCGCCACTCCTGCCAGCGGCTGTTGCGGCATGTCGGGCACTTACGGCCACGAGGCGCGCAATCGCGCGACCTCGGTAGCGATCTTCGAGCAATCGTGGGCGCGACATGTCGATGCGGCATCGACGTCGACGCAGGGGGCGGATGAACTGCTCGCCACGGGCTATTCATGCCGCTGCCAGGTGAAGCGCCTGCGCGGGCGCCCGTTGCGCCACCCAGTTCAGGCGCTGCTGGACGCCCTGCGCTGATCCGGGTCAGTAGTTCCAGCGGCCCCGGTCGTGCCATTCGCGTTCACGCCACTGCCGCTCGCGCCATTCGTGCTCGCGACGTTCGTGCTCGCGCCATTCGTGTTCCCGCCAGCGCCGCGCGCGCCAGTCGTCGTCGCCTCGCCAGTCGGTCTGGACGGGAACCGGCGCATAGGCCGCGCCTGGCACGCCGACGCCCACAGCCACATCCACGTGGGCCAATGCAGCGGTCGAAGCCGCCAACGCCGTTGCGCCCAGGACCAGGCCGAGAATCGTCCTCTTCATATCGCCACTCCTTCGCACGCTGCGTGCGTTCTTGATGAGCACGGCGCCGAGTCTAGGCGCCGTCCCCTGACACAGGTGCAACGGTGCTGCGAGATTGGTAACAACGAGTTAAGCACTTGCCGCGTTGCTGCTGTGCAAAGCAGATTGCTCAGTACACCGATGGATTGCGCGTGATGCAGCATGCTGGGTGGACTCCGACCCCTGGGGTGAGGTGACGCGGGCGTTTGCCATTGGCGGAATCCGGGTACACTCGAAGGTGAACTGCGGTGCGGGTTCTGCCTGTGTCGCGCCCGTTCTCCAGCCAGCTTTTTGTGCCCGATGCCAAAACGAATCTTGCTAGTCGACGACAACCGCGACGTCGCAGATGCGCTCGCGGCGCTCGTCGAGTTCGAAGGTCATCAAGCCCGATGCGCCGCCGATGGACAAGAGGCCCTGCTCGTCGCCGGGTCGTTCCTTCCCGAGCTTGCCCTCGTGGACTGGAAGCTTCCCGACATGAGCGGCGGCGACCTGGTGAGCCAGCTTCGGCTCAACCCCGCGCTGTTGCATACCCGGTACGTTCTGCTATCGGGACACGCCGACCCGGATATCACGGCCAGGGCGGCGGCAGCCGGTTTCGACAAATGTCTGATGAAACCGGTGCGGCTCGAAGACCTGCTGGCCTGCCTGTGACGCCGCTCTGACCGGCTGCCGCTTCGGCGCCGGTCGCCCTTTGTGGCGGTCTTGACGGCTCCCGCCCCGGGCCGGAACAATAATTGCGCACCTCGTCTCGCTCGTATGCAGCCTCGAATCTCCACGACCATCGTCGTTCCGAAATCCAGCAGCGTCTCCTGGGAGCCAGAGTCGCGTCATGAACAAGGAAGTTCCACCGCCGATCGAGCGCCCCTCGACCCGATGGCCGGGCGAAATGACGGAGCGCATCGCCGCATTCGACTGGAGCGACACGGCGCTCGGCCCGCGCGACACGTGGTCGGCGAGCCTCGTCGCCGCGGTCAACATGCTGCTCGCCTCGCCTTCTCCGCTCGTTATGCTTTGGGGCCGCGAAGGCACGATGGTCTATAACGACGCCTACGCGGTTTTCGCGGGCGGCCGGCATCCATTCCTGCTCGGCAAACCGGTCGAAACCGGCTGGCCGGAGGTGGCGGCGTTCAACCGCAACGTCGTCGATACGTGTCTCGCTGGCGGAACGCTGGCCTTCCAGGACAAGCAGCTGGTGCTGTATCGCGAGGGGCACCCCGAAGACGTCTGGATGGACCTGAGCTACAGCCCGGTTTTCGAAGACGACGAGCGGCCGGCCGGCGTCATCGCCATCGTGTTCGAAACGACCGCGAAGATCCTGGCGGAAAGGCAGCGCAAGGTGGCCGAAGACGCGCTGCTGCAACTGACGCAGACACTCGAGCAGCGCGTCGCCGAGGAAGTGGGGGCGCGCGTGGCAATGGAGGAACGGCTGCGTCAGGCGCAAAAGCTGGAGGCGATCGGCAGTCTTACGGGCGGCGTCGCGCACGACTTCAACAACGTCCTGCAGGTTATCTCCGCCAATCTGCAGCTCATCGAGCTTTCGACGCGCGGCAACGCCGCGCTCGAGCGGCGCGTGGCTGCGGTCAGCAACGCGGTGTCGCGCGGCGCGAAACTCGCCGCGCAACTGCTGGCCTTTGCACGCAGGCAACCGCTCGCGCCGGCCGTTCTGAATCCCTTCCGGCTGGTCGAAGGCATCGCCGAGATGTTGCACCGTACGTTGCCGGAGACGATCGAACTCGCCATCGTGCCGGCGCAGGAAAGCTGGAATATCTGCGCCGACCGAAGCCAGCTGGAAAGCGCGTTGTTGAATCTGGTCATCAACTCGCGCGACGCGATCGACGGACCCGGACGCATCTGCGTTTGTCTTGCGAACATCGATGCGGGCAACGACGAACTGGCGCTTCGCGATGGCGTCCCGGCGGGCGAATATGTGCGCCTGCAAGTCTCGGACTCGGGACGCGGCATGCCCGACCACGTGAAAGCGCGCGTGTTCGAGCCGTTCTTCACCACGAAGGCCGAGGGGCAGGGAACGGGACTGGGTTTGAGCATGGTGCATGGGTTCGTGGCGCAGAGTTCGGGCCACGTTTTCATTGAAAGCGCGGAAGGCCAGGGCACGACCGTCAACCTCTATTTCCCGCGCAGCCTGGAAGCGGAATACGACGCTTACAAACCGACCGTTGCGAGACAGGAGCGAGGCGGAGAGACGATTCTCGTCGTCGAAGACGATGCCGACGTTCGCATTGCCGCGATCGAAATGCTGGCCCAGCTCGGCTACAAGGTGCTCTCCGCGCAAGACGGCGAAAGCGCGCTCAAGCTGATCCAGAGCGGCCAGCGTTTCGACCTGCTGTTCACGGATGTCGTGACGCCGGGCACGGTGCGAAGCAGCGAACTGGCTCGCATTGCGAGCGGGCCGCCGTATTACGCCGAGGTCCTGTTTGCCTCTGGCTATACGCGCGACGTGATTTTCCACGACGGCAAGCTCGACGAAGGTGTCGCGCTGATCAGCAAGCCCTATCGATACGACGAGCTTGCCGTTGCGGTACGCAATGCGTTGAACAAGACCGACTGAGGCGAGGTCAGGGCTTCAGCCCGATCTGCGCGCGTCCGAGCGGCGTCAGGTCGTCGACCGTTGCGCGCCCGACGAAATCGACTTCGAAATGATCCGTCGGGAAGTCCGGCGGACTCTTGCCTTCGAGAAAGCTCGGTAGCTGCCGTGCGAGATACGCGTCGTTCTTGGCGCAGGACGGCGCCGAAGCGATGTACATCACGTTGCTGTAGCCCTTGCCGCGGTGCGCGTCCTCCACGGCATGAATCACGTCGCTATGCCAGAAGACGGTGTCGCCGGGCTGCATCAGGGGAATCGACGAAAGCGCGTGGAAAAGCGGCGCGTGATACTCCGGCTTCATCGAGAGCGCCCGGCCCGGCATCGCGCCGCACAGGTCGTCGTCGGCAATGTCGTCCTGCAGCGCGCGCAGCAGGATGTAGACCATCGCGTTCGCAATGGGCACGAGCTGCAGCGTGCCGTCGCCGGGGCCTTGCTGCGTGAGCGCCGTCCAACCCTGAAACGTGCGGAACATCGAGCAGACAGCCGGTGACGGAATCTCTTCGACGGCGGTGCGCCACGCCGCATCGAACGCGTCATAGTCGCGCCAGTTTCCGGAGAACACGTGACGGTAGACCTTGCGGAAGTTCGCTTCGATCCAGCGCTCGACAGAACCACCGTCGCAGTGCGCGGAAAGACCCAGCGACTCGGAGCCGGGCGGCCGGCGGCGCAGCCGGTCTGCATAAACCGGCACGTGATCCGGGTCGAAATGCACGCGGCCTTCGCTCTCGGTGCGCCACAGCCGGTTCAGGAACACGCGCGCCTGGGTGAGCTCCGGCGACTGGCGCGCCAGCACTTGCGGCTTCGACCAGTAGACGCCGTAGATCTGCGGCTTGCTCGAAGCCAGCTGGCCGAAGTATTTGTCTTCGGCGCGATGGAGCAGCTTGCGGTCGAGATCGTTGCGCTCGACGTAGCCGGCAATCTCGTTGTCCCACTGCTCCACGAGCGAGCGGTCGAATACCTTGCGGATGACACACGCGCCGCGCGCCTTCACGCGCGCGATCTGCTCCGCGCTCACCCGGTTGCCGACGATGTCCGCGAAGGCGATTTCGGGGATAACCGGCTCACCCCGGTCGCGAAGCTGGACAATGCGATGCGCCTCTTCGTGCATGGCCGCTTCGACCTCGGCGAACACGGCCTGGTAATCGGGCAGTTCTTCCCGCAGTTCCTGCTTGGCCTTGCGGATAGCCGCGGGCAGGTCGTCGATATGCAAAGCCATGTCCTTGTCTCCACCTTGGTGATTTCGAATGATGGGAGCGTACGCCGGCGCAGCCCTGGCCGGTGATATTATCGGGTCAATCTTTTTGTAGCTTCGGCCATGAAAGCAGCGTACGAGCACGTCGACTTCGGCAGCCGCTGTTCGGTGCGGGTTTACCACCGGCGCTTGCCGCGCATTCCGTTCGAGTGGCATCACCACCCGGAATACGAACTCACGCTGACGATGAACAGCCAGGGCAAGCGCTATATCGGCGACTCGGTCACCGCTTATGGCGCCGACGATCTCGTCCTGGTCCCGCCGGACATGCCGCACACCTGGTCGTCCAATCGCTCGATCGACCCGGCGGACTCGCAGGTTGCCATCGTCATCTGGTTCGAAGGCAGTTGGGTGCAGCGCCTCGCCGACGTTTGCCCGGAATACGCGAACCTGCGCAACCTGCTGCGGCGTGCGGCCTGCGGACTGGTCTTCGAGGAAGGCGCCGGCGCGCAGATGCGCCGCTATCTGGACCGTCTCTTGTCGGCAGACCCGCGCGGGCGCCTGGCTGCCGTGCTGGAGATCCTCGTCTGGCTGACCGACTTGCCTGCCACTCAACTGGCGACGCCCAGTGCGTTCGAAGGCCGCGTTGGCGCGTCGTCGGGCTACGAGCCCGAGCAGCTGAACCGGGTGCTCGCGCTGATCGAAACGCAGTTCTCGCAACCCTTGCGGCTTTCGACGCTCGCCAAAGCTGCAGGTCTGTCCGAACGCACGCTGACGAGGCATTTCGTGCAGCACACGGGCGAAAGCGTCGGGCAGTACCTTGCGCGGGTGCGAATCGGCCATGCCTGTCGGCTGTTGAGCGACACGCAGATGCCCATCTCCGTGATCGCAACCCGCTCGGGGTTTCCCAACGCCGCGAATTTCAACCGGCAGTTCAAGGCCACGAAAGCGTTGACGCCCGTGGCCTACCGGCAGCAATTCAAGGGTGCAAAGCTCGACGACGATCATGCTGCGCCGGCCCTGACCGAGCGCTCGCCTTCTCTCGAACCTGCGCGGCGGATGGCGGGCGGCAAGCCCCGGTTGCGCCGGGCCTGAGGTCCCGAACGCGCGGTTGAGTCGTCGCAAGCGGACCCAGGCGATCCGTAAGCCAGTCGCAATGACTCGCTATGCCGGCTCGCGTCAGCGATTTCCCTGGAGTGCTGTTATTAGCGTCTGGAATGTGGTGATATAACGAAAAATCGCACGGTCGGACAGAAAATTCACGCTCGATAAGCAATGCCCAAACAAAGGAGACAGTCCATGAGGATGTTGCGCTCGTTGCTGGTTGGTGCGGTGGTATCGTCGGCGTTGTCAGGAGGGGCCGCGCAGGCGCAGACGGTCAAGATTGCCTTTATCGATCCGCTGTCCGGCCTGATGGCGTCACTCGGAACGAATCAACTGCACAGCTGGCAATACACGGCCGAATACGCCAACGAGCACAACTGGGCAAACGGCACGAAGTTCGAGGTGGTCGGATTCGACAACAAGCTGTCGCCGCAGGAAAGCCTGACCCTGCTGAACCAGGCCGCCGACCAGGGCATCCGCTATATCGTGCAGGGCAACGGCTCGTCGGTCGGCCTCGCGCTGGAGGATGCGGTCGCCAAGTACAACTCGCGCAATCCGGGCAAGGAAATCGTCTACCTGAACTACGCGGCGGTGGACCCGGCCATGACCAACGCGAAGTGCGACTACTGGCACTTCCGCTTCGACGCCAACGCCGACATGAAGATGGATGCCCTCACCACGTTCCTCGCGCGCGACAAGGACATCAAGAAGGTCTATCTCATCGATCAGGACTACTCGTTTGGCCACGACGTCTCGCGCGTGGCGCGCGAGGACCTGAAGAGCAAGCGCCCGGATATCGTGATCGTCGGCGACGATTTTCATCCGCTCGCGCGCGTGAAGGACTTCTCGCCTTACGCCACCAAGATCAAGGCGTCCGGCGCCGACACGGTGATCACGGGCAACTGGGGCAGCGACCTCGCATTGCTCGTGAAGGCGAGCAAGGACGCGGGCGTGACGGCCAACTTCTATACCTATTACGCAGGCACGACCGGCGTGCCGACGGCCATGGGCGCGTCCGGCGCCGACCATGTGAAGTACGTGGGCGTGTTCGGCCCGAACACGGCGAACAACCCGCCGGTGGTGGGGCAGATCATCGAGGGCTACAAGAAGAAGTACAACGACGACTACTACCTGGCGACGGCCTATGCCGGCATCGAAATGCTGAGCAAGGCGATAAGCGCGACGAAGTCGAGCGATCCCGTCAAGGTGGCCAAGGCCATGGAGGGCATGACGGTCGACGGCATGAACGGTCCGGTCGCGATGCGCGCTGCCGATCACCAGGCGCAGCAGTCGCTCGTGATCGCGACATGGACCAAGGCGGACGGCAAAACGGTAAAGTACGACCAGGAGAACACCGGCTACGGCTGGCGCACCGACGTACAGCTCGGGCCGACCGCGGCAACGCAGCCGACCACTTGCCAGATGAAGCGCCCGGGCTGAACGTGCTCTCGCTACGACACTTCACAAGGATCATCGGGCAGTGGAATTCCTGACCATCTCTCTGTTGAACGGCATCGGCTACGGGCTGCTGCTGTTCATGCTTTCCTCGGGCCTCACCTTGATCTTCAGCATGATGGGCGTGCTCAACTTCGCGCACGCCAGCTTTTACATGCTCGGGGCCTACTTCGCCTACACCATTGCCAGCAAGATCGGTTTCTGGCCGGCGCTCGTGGCGGCGCCGGTGCTCGTGGCGTGTGTCGGCGCGCTCGTCGAGCGTTTCGGCTTGCGTACCGTGCACAAGTTCGGGCACGTGGCGGAATTGCTGTTCACCTTCGGCCTGTCGTATCTGATCGTGGAGGGCGTCAAGCTGGTCTGGGGGCTGGCCGCGGTGCCGTACGCCATTCCGCCTGAACTGAACGGGGCGCTGTTCAAGGTGTACACGTCGGAGTTTCCGAAGTATCGCGCCTTCATGATGCTGATCTCGATCGCCATGCTCGCGGCGCTGTATCTGGTGCTGACGCGCACGCGCATCGGCCTCGTCATTCAGGCGTCGCTCACGCACCCGGAAATGGTCGAGGCGCTCGGGCACAACGTGCAGCGCGTGTTCATGCTCGTGTTCGGCGGCGGCGCCGCGCTGGCGGGTCTCGCGGGCGTGATCGGCGGCAATGCGTTCGTCACGTCGCCTTCGATGGCCGAGTCGGTCGGCACCATCGTATTCGTGATCGCCGTGGTTGGCGGCATGGGCTCGCTGCCGGGCGCGTTCATCGCGTCGCTGCTGATCGGCATCATGCAGACCTTCGCCGTCACGATCGATGCTTCGCTATCCGATCTGTTTTCACTCGTCGGCGTGACGGTGACCGACAGCACGACGCTCTCGTCGCTGTTGCGCATGCCGGTCTCGCAGGTCGCGCCGATTCTGCCTTATCTGCTCATGGTGCTCATGATGATCCTGCGACCGCGCGGGCTGCTCGGCAAGCGGGAGGGCTGACCGATGAAACCGCTCATTCAGGCCAGCGCCGGTTCGGCCATGCAACGCCACGGATGGCTGCAGTCCGCGCATTCGCTGCGCTGGGTCATCTGGGGTGCTACGGTGCTCATCATGCTGGTGCTGCCGCTCGTGTTTTCCAGCGGCTTCGCGATCGCGCTGCTTTCGCAGATGGGCATCATGATCATCTTCGCGCTCTCGTACAACATGCTGCTCGGGCAGACCGGCATGCTCTCGTTCGGGCACGCGGTGTACTCCGGGCTCGGCGCATTCGTGGCGGCGCATGTGCTCAACCAGATCGGCGCGAACCATTTTCCGTTGCCCGTTTCGCTGTTGCCGCTGGTCGGCGGGCTCGGGGGCATGCTGTTCGGCGTGCTGTTCGGCTACGTGACCACGCGCAAGTCGGGCACCACCTTCGCGATGATCACGCTCGGCATCGGCGAAATGGTGGCGGCGAGTTCGCTGATGTTTCCCGCGTTTTTCGGCGGCGAGGGCGGGGTGCCCACCAATCGCACGGTTGGCCATGCGGTGCTCGGCATCACATACGGCCCGGCGATCCAGGTGTACTACCTGATCGCGGTGTGGTGTCTCGTGTCGATGATCGCCATGTACGCATGGACACAGACACCGCTCGGCCGCATCGCCAACGCCGTGCGGGACAATCCCGAGCGTGCGGAATTCGTCGGATACAACACGCAGCGCGTGCGCTTTTTCGTGATGGTCCTTTCGGCGTTCTTCGCGGGCATTGCGGGCGGCCTCTCGGTGATCGACTTCGAAATCGTGACGGCGGAGAATGTCGGCGCCGCACAGTCGGGCGGCGTGCTGCTCGCGACGTTCATCGGCGGCGGGGCGTTCTTCTTCGGGCCGATCATCGGCTCTATCCTGTTCGTGCTTTTTGCGGTCGCGTTGTCCAATCTCACGCCGGCATGGCTGCTGTACCTCGGCCTTTTCTTCGTGCTGGTGGTGATGTTCGTGCCGGGCGGCGTGTCGAGCCTGCTGATGAAGCAGGTCCCTCTGATCGCGGCGCGCAAGGTGCACCGCATGCTGCCGTCCTATGCGGCGGCGCTGGGCGCCGGGCTGATCTTGCTCGCTGCGCTCGTGCTGACCGTCGAACTCGTCTACAAGGTGCAGATCGATAGCGACAACGGCACGGCCATGGCGTTCTTCGGCCTGCACTTCGATGCCGCGTCATGGAAGCCCTGGGCCGTCGCCGCAGTGCTGTGGGCCGTGGGCGCGCAGGCGGGACGCCTCGCGGCCGCGCGGGTGCGCGACGCGTGGGATGGCGTGCAACGGGAAATCGCAGGGAGCGATGTATGACGGCCGCACTGGAGTTGCGTGACGTGCGCAAGAATTTCGGGCGTACCGAGATCATTCGCGGCGTCGACCTCAATATCGCGCAGGGCGAACGTCACGCGCTGATCGGTCCCAACGGCGCGGGCAAGTCGACGACGTTCAACCTGATTTCGGGACGCATGGCACCGAGTTCCGGCATGGTCAAACTCAACGGCGTCGAGATCGGCGGGCTGCCGCCGTACAAGATCAACCGCATGGGGCTCTCGCGCAGCTTTCAGGTGACGAACATTTTTCATCGCCTTTCGGTGTTCGAGAATTTGCGCTGCTCCGTATTGTGGTCGCTCGGCTACCGGTATTCGTTCTGGCATCGTCTCGAGCAATTGCGCGACGCGCGCGAACGCGCCGAAGAAGTGCTCGAGCTGATCGGCCTGCAGGGCCGCCACGACACGCTCGCCGGGCTGCTGACTTATGCCGAGCAGCGCGCGCTCGAAATCGGCATCACGATTGCGGGCGGCGCCGAGGTGATCCTGCTCGACGAACCGACGGCAGGCATGAGCCGCTCGGAGTCCGATCACGCGGTGGAGCTGATTCGCCGGGTCACCGTCGGCAAGACGCTGGTGATGGTCGAGCACGACATGAGTGTCGTCTTCGGCCTCGCCGACCGCATTTCGGTGCTTGTGTACGGCGAGGTGATCGCCACGGACACGCCGCAAGCCATCCGCAACAACCGCCGCGTGAAGGAAGCCTATCTGGGCACCACGCTGGACGAACCCGCAGGTGCACATTGATGGCGACCGCGAATTCCATGCTCCAGGTGCGCGACCTCCATGCGTACTACGGCAAGAGCCATATCCTGCACGGCGTCGAGATGCAGGTGGGCGAGGGCGAGATCGTCGCCTTGCTCGGGCGCAACGGCGTGGGCCGCTCGACGCTCGCCAAAGCCATCATGGGGCTCGTGCGGTGCGAGGGGCAGATTCTGCTGCGCGGCGAGGAAGTGCGCGGGCTGCGCACCTTCGAGGTCGCGCACCGGGGCATCGGCTACGTGCCGGAGAATCGCGACATCTTCCCGACGCTCACCGTGCGGCAGAACCTGATGCTCGGCGAAAAGCGCAATCGCGCGCGCCAGAAGCCGCGCTGGCAGTTCGACGACATGTACCGGATGTTCCCGCGCCTGAAGGAGCGCGAGGACACGCCCGCGGGCCTGCTGTCCGGCGGCGAGCAGCAGATGCTGACGCTGTGCCGCACGCTCATGGGCGACCCCGACCTCATCATCATCGACGAGCCGACCGAAGGGCTTGCGCCGCTCGTCGTCGCGCAGGTGGGCGAGTATCTGAAGACGCTGAAGGCGCGCGGTATTTCGGTGCTGCTCGTCAAGCAGAAGCAGGCCATCGCGCTCGATATCTCGCAGCGCGTGTACGTCATGGGGCACGGGCAGATCGTGTTCGAGGGGACGCCGCAGCAGTTGAAGGCCGATGCGCGCGTCCGCCAGGAATGGCTGGAGGTGTAGGACTTCGTTCGTTCGCGCTGCCGAAGCAATGCCGCTTAGCGTGCTGGCAAGTTACCCGGCGAGTAGTTGGGCTGCTGGCCGTTAGCCCCAAAAACATCTTCGGGTTGGCCGTTCATCCGCTGCCGTATGTTGTCGTTGACGACCATGCCTGCCGGGAAGGCGCGCGGTCCCACTCCGGCGGCCAGCCAGGCACGGTCCTCTACCCATTCGCGGTGTCGCGGCCCCAGGGGATTGGACAGGACGGCAACGGGAGGATGAAGGGCGAACTTCAATCCCACGTCGGTGTGCTGCAACCTGTCCACGATCCAGACCAGCGGGCCGTCGGAGAGGCCGTGATCGGCATAGCCGCCGCCGACGTCGCAATGACCGCCCGGAAAGAGTGCTTGCGTCACGTTCGGGTTGGGATTCCATAGCGTCGGTTCGAACGGCCTGCGTTGCTCGTCGAGCGAGACGGCGTGCACGCCGAGGCCAATGTCCGGGTTGAGCGTCAGATCGCAGAACCGGAACAGATCGATGGCGGAACCCTCATAGTAGATGGGAATGCCGAGCGAACCGACCGTGTCCCAAACCGCCACTGCGGTGACTTTTGCGTTCACAAACGAGTTGGCGTCCAAAGGCTTCGGTTTGGAGAAGGCGCGATGGATCGTCAAGAACTCCATCACGCCGTCTGCGATCTTCTGGAACGTCGTTTCGTGGCCGTGTCTCCATCGATACCAGGCCGCCACCGCGGTGTCGTAACGATTCTGATCGTCGATCGCGGCGAGCTCTGGCCGAAGCAGACCCTGTCCCGCAATCAGTCCCGCAAGGGCTCGTGCGGTGTACGCGCCGCGGCTGAAGCCGACGATCACGATGCTGTCGCCAGGCTCGAAGTTGCGCGAAATATACGTATAGCCACGCGCGATGCGGGCGACGACGCCGACGCCAAACGCGCCGCCGGCGACTTTATCGAGCAATTGCCCGGAATTCCCGACCCCGTGAATGTACTTCGCGATCTGTATGGGTTTGCCGTTGGCGTCGGCAAGCGCCTTTTCCATCTCGACGCCGCCCCAGTCGGCGCCTTCGGGCAGCATGTTTCCATCGAGCCACGCGAAAAGCTTGC
Organism: Paraburkholderia sp. BR10937; assembly: GCF_040965695.1. Taxonomy (NCBI): domain Bacteria; kingdom Pseudomonadati; phylum Pseudomonadota; class Betaproteobacteria; order Burkholderiales; family Burkholderiaceae; genus Paraburkholderia; species Paraburkholderia sp. BR10937. The sequence goes on along the minus strand of NZ_JBFRCL010000029.1, from coordinate 89,987 downwards.
ATACGTTGGTCAGTCCCGGCTGACACCCGGCCGCGGCGTCAGGCGCGAAGCCATCGCCTTTTCCTGCCGGATCTTCGGGGCCGTTCCACGTGCCGTCTGCGCAAAAGACTATCGTTTTGGACATCGCTGGCTCCTCACACACGCAATCCAGTCGCTATCTACGGAACGTTTGTTCGCTATCCTGAGTATCGTCTCGGTGCGTTAACCCAGCCGATGCGGTATCGCGTGCGCTGCGCGTGGCAAACATCAGATCTACAAATATAGCTTCTGTGTTCCGGATTGCGAGGTCGGGAGTGTGCGATTGCGTACGTATGACAAGGGGGCAGTAGTGCTGAATTGGGCCGCTGGGGCCCCCGGCGGGCCAGCTGAACTGCTCTGAAGGCGCTTTCGCGTGGAGGAAGCAAGCTTTCGCGCTTGGGGGGAGAATGCATGTCGACGCGCCCTCGGAGACGTGCGAAAGGCTGGGGCGCGGTTTTGGCCGCGAGCTTCGAAAGGCTGAGCAGGATGCCTGGTCGAAGTAACTCGTCGGAAACGAATGTAGAAGACGTTAACAGATGTTCTGAACTGACCGACAGGTTCCGAACGTCAGGACCTCGCTATCATGCAAAACGAATCGGAAGATGTCGTCGCTCGTCGCGCCTTCATGAAGAAGGCCGTTGCGCTGGTCGGCGCAACATCCGCATTGGTCACGCAAAGCGAGGCCGCAAGTGCCCAAGGCGCCAATGCGCCGACCGCAGGGGACCGGCAAGGGACGGGGACGGTTTATACCGGCGATGTGATCCAGGGAAAGAAGGTCATCAGCGCGCTCGACGTCGGCGATCTCGAGCGTGGCAAGACACACAAGTTCTACTTTCAGGGCGTGCAAATGCCGACTGGGCAGAACTGGTATGTGTCGGTGATCGTGGTCCACGGCGCGAAGCCGGGCAAGCGCGTCGCGCTGATCAGCGGGGTGCATGGCGACGAAATGAGCCCCGTGCATACCATCCACGGCGTGATAAGCCAGCTCGATCCCGCGCAGATGTCAGGCACCGTGCTGGCAGTTCTGGACGTATCGCGTCCCGCGCTCGAAGCCATGGAGCGCAGATGGCCCAATTCCGCACTTGGTATCGGCCTCATCGACATCAACCGCGAATGGCCGGGCAACGAGAATGGCGCCAGCGCGCCGAGCCGGCATGCGGGACTGCTGTTCAACCGGCTGCTGAGGCCGAACACCGACTACGCACTCGATTTTCATACGGGCACGACCGGCATGGATGTGACTTCCTTCAATCTGGCCAGAATGGAATTGCCGGAGGCGCGAGCCATGGCGGAGCTTTTTCCGATCAAGCAGATCTTCGACAACCCCGCCTATCCCACGCTGCTTGCAAATGCATTCATCAATGTGGGGATTCCCGCAATCACGCCGGAGATCGGATCTGCGCGCGCTTTCGATTTCGACATGATTCCGTCGTTCGTCGAGGGCACGATGAACGTGCTTAAGCGCTACGACGTCGTATCGGGTCCGATGGGGCGCACTGGGCGAGACGTCGGGACCATCGTTGGCAACAGCGGCCACACAGTCATGTCGACGCACGGTGGATTCGTCGAACTGCTGGTCAAGGTGAATGACAAGGTCAAGGCGGGCCAGAAAGTGGCAATCCAGCGCAATACCTTTGGCGAAGTGGTCGCGGAGTATACGACCGAAGTCGCGGGCGAGGTGACGGCACGACGAAGCGACGCCACGGCAGAGCCCAGAATTCCTCTCTTGATGGTTCTTTATCAGAGCGCGGCAAAGGAGAATCCGGAGGACTTTTCTGAATGAATCGGGCCGGGCAGGGCGGCACGGGTTGCCGCCCTTGTTTCAGATGATATGGCCACGCTGCAACTTGAGTTTCCGGGGAAAGAAAAAACTCAGGTTGTTTCGCCAGTGCTGCTGCGAGCACCCCACATCAAACAATGCCCGTCGAATAGTACACAGCGATCACGAAGAAGACGGCCAACGTCTTGATCACCGTCACCGCAAAAATGTCCCGATACGACTCGCGGTGCGTGAGCCCCGTGACCGCGAGCAGCGTGATGACCGCGCCGTTGTGCGGTAGCGTGTCCATGCCGCCGCTGGCCATGGCCACCACGCGGTGCAGCACTTCCATCGGAATATGCGCCGCCTGCGCGCTCTTGATGAACAGATCCGACATGGCCGCGAGCGCGATGCTCATGCCGCCCGATGCCGACCCCGTGATACCCGCAAGCGCGCTCACCGACACGGCGGCGTTCACGAGCGGATTCGGAATGCTCTTCAGCGCGTCGCTCACGACGATGAACCCGGGCAGCGCCGCAATCACCCCGCCAAAGCCGTATTCCGAGGCGGTATTCATCGAGGCCAGCAGCGCCCCGGCCACGGCCGCTTTCGTGCCGTTCGCGAAGCGGTCTTTCACGCGGCCGAACGCCGTGACGATCACGAGCACGATGCCCGCGAGCAGCGCGCCCTGAACCGCCCAGATCGCCACGACTTGCTTGACGGTGGCCGTGACCGGCGTATGAATGCCGGGCAGCACTTCGGGCGGCACGGTCACGGTGTCGCCGTACCAGACGGGAATCCAGTGCGTGAGCAGGAAGTTCGCCACGCCCACCAGCACGAGCGGCGCGACGGCGAGCAGCGGGTTGGGCAGGTGTTCGGTCTTCACGTGTTCCGGCTCGTTCACGAGCGAGGTGCCGTAGCCTTCGCCTTTCGACATCGCCCCGCGGCGGCGCCATTCGAGGTACGAGAGGCCCACGACGATGATGAAGAGCGATCCGATCACGCCAAGCGCGGGCGCGGCCCACGCGGTGGTCTTGAAGAAGGTGGTGGGAATGATGTTCTGGATCTGCGGCGTGCCGGGCAGCGAATCCATCGTGAACGAAAAGGCTCCGAGTGCGATGGCGCCCGGCATGAGGCGCTTCGGAATATCGCTCTGGCGATAGAGCTCGGCTGCGAACGGGTAGACGGCGAACACCACGACGAAGAGCGACACGCCGCCGTAAGTGAGCAGCGCGCACACGGCGACGATCACGGCGTTGGCGCGCGAGCGGCCGATATAGCGGATGGCGGCGTGCACGATCGCCTCGGAGAATCCCGATAGTTCGATCACCTTGCCAAATACCGCGCCGAGCAGGAACACGGGAAAGTAGAGCTTCACGAAGCCCACCATTTTTTCCAAGAAGATGCCCGAAAAGACGGGCGCGACAGCGGCGGGTTCGGTGAGGAGGACCGCGGCGAGCGCGGCGATGGGCGCGAAGAGAATCACGCTGTAGCCGCGGTACGCGGCAAGCATGAGGAACGCGAGGGCGGCGAGAACGATAACAAACGACATGGAGTCTCCTGCGGATCGATCGTGGTGCGCGATTCAGCTTGCTGCGTGGGCGAGGGCTTTAGCTGCGTCTCTTCATGCGGCGAGGCGGTGGTGCGTCGCAGCGATTGTAACGAAAGGATTTATCTCGATATTGCGAGCGTGGCCGCGCGGTCCTATCGTTGCGCAGAAGAGCGAGCCGGATTGAGCCGGTGAGGTGACAGTCGATGAGTGCAAACGGTAAGGGCGGCCCAGATGCGTGGCGCGCGCGGGCGGTGCGGAGAGCGCGGCTTGCAACGGCGCTCGTTTGCGCGGGCGTTTTTGCGGGCATTTGGACGGGCGCGGCGCTCGCGCAAGCACAGGCCGGCGCCTCCGCGCCCGCCTCAAAGGCAGAGAACGCACCGGACACCCAGCGCAAGAACTGGTACAACGACCCGTTCTTCGCGCTGTCGAACGCGTTCAGCGCTTGCCCGCAGCCGCTCGGCCCGCGCATGACGAAAGCCGAAGCCGACGACGACGCCCACTATCGCGTGGAGCGCGGCACGACCTGCTGGCTCGCGCACAAGTGCTCGAAGCCGAACTCGTATCTTTACGATGCGGACATTGCAGCGGCGATTCGCCAGCAACTGCAAGGCGATGCCCTGTTTGTGGGCACGAGCATCTGGATCACGGTGCAGCGCCGTTTCGTCTACGCGGAAGGCTGCGTGGGTCCGGGCTTCGACAGCGCAGCGCTCGAGCGCAGGCTCGCCGCGATTCCCGACGTCGAGCAGGTCTTCGTACGCGTGAGTTCGGACCCACGCGGCGCGCTGCCGTACAAGACGCTTTCGACCGCGCCCTGAGCGCGCGCAGCTGGCGCTCGCGGCGATGCATCGCACATGGCTCGCGGCATGGCACAATCGCAACGTCGAAAAACTAGAAGCCCGTTGGGGTGCTCCAAATGACTCGTCCTGGTTCGTCGTTGTTCCGTTTGCGCAGATTGCCGTTCGCGGCGTGCGCGTTGTCCTTGATCGCGGGGCTGTCTGCATGCAGCAGCGGGCCGCCGCTGTTTCTGTCGGACGGCCGACCGACGATCCAGGTGCAATGCCCAGCCTCGGGCGATCGCGATTCCTGCGCGCAGCAGGCGCGTGCCCGTTGCGCCGGCGCAGGCTACGACACCGTCGCGACCTCGACCGACAACGGCAACTACACCCTCGTGTTCGCCTGCCGCAAGGCCCAATAGGCCTGTCGCGCGCCGCTCAGCCTTCGGCGGCGGCGCCCGTGCCGCGCGCTGGCAGATTCAGCAACAGGCGCAGCAGGTCGGGCTGGCGGCGCGTCGCCGTCTTCTGAAAGATCGATTGCAATTGTTTGCGCACGGTGTCGTGCTGCACGCCGACGTGCGCGGCGATTTCCTTTTGCGTGAGACCTTCCGCGAGCAGCAGCGCAATACGGCATTCGGCCGGCGAGAGATCGAATGCCGTGGCGAGCACCCGCTCGTCGACTAGCGGCGCGGAGCGCGGGTGATAGAAGGTCAGCGCCGCGAAGGCGCGCAATTCCGGGGCCGAGGCGTCGTCGGCCGTCACCACGTTATAGAACGCGTAGAGCACCTCCTGCTGGCTCGCCGAAGCCTGTGCGCGGCCCCGCCCGCTATGGGTCCGGCCGTGCGGGTCCGTTGCGGCCGCAGCGTCAGGCGCATCCGGCGCGAGCGTGCCGGATACGGCGCCGACGATACGCAACGCGCGAAAGCGCGCCGCCGCCGCGCGCGCGCCGCTCATGCGGTTACGCAGGCGCGCCTCGCTCACGGCGATGTCCTCGAGCAGGCGCGCGTGATGGGGCGCCGCGAGCGTGATGCGGCGTCCGCGCACCCGCACGAGCGAGGTCGCCTTCAGGAGCCGCTGTGCGGCCTCGTTGCTATGGAGCACCTCGCCCAGCGCGCTCACGAGCATCGCTGGCGGACGTGAGCGGTTTGCCAGCGTGTCGGCGTTCAAGGCAAAGCGGCGCAGATACAGGCGCACCGCGCGCACGAGGTGCGGCGTGAGCCGCTCGAGCAGTGCGCGGTGCTCGCCCGGGAGCGGCCCAGCCTCGGCGTGCGCGCGGCACGCGAGCATGACGGCGAGCCCGTTCTGTTCGATCAGCTTGCACAGCGCCGCGCAGCGATGGCCTTCCTCGAGCGGGCAGAGCTCGAACCCGGCTGCACAGTCGCCGTCCGCGCAGTCGAACTCGATGCCGCAATGCAGCCACTTGCCCGGCGGGTAAGCGCGCAGCCACGCCAGACGCGTGTCGTCGCGGTACAGCGGCCGAATGCGCTCCAGCGGTTCCGCGCCGGCAAGCGCGAAACCGTCGCTCCAGGAAAACAGATCGCGCTGCCGGTCAAAGGCATACAGATGAATCGACGCCACCCCAATCGCTTCGCGCAATTGCGCGCAAAAATCCTTCCAGGCGCAAGGATTATCGAGTGTGTCGTAAACAAGATGCAGCAGGCGGTCGTATTGTGATTCGTTTGTTTTCACGCCATTCTCGTTGTTCGTATTGTGAAAAGCCGTCGGCAGCAAAATGCGCTCCGCATAGCGTTCCACAATTGAGGAATATACAGACGCAATAGCCCCCGTTAATCTGCCTTCCGATATGGATGCGGATACAACCGGCAGCGTGGACGAGCGGCCTTTGAGATTCCGTGCGGTATCCAACGGATAGCCGGGCGCGCTGGCCTTATTCTGGTCTGACAGTACGAACAAAAGCCGTCAATCCGCAGCGGCGTGCATTTTGCACGATCAGCCAGCGCGATTACCAAACTGACCGATTATCCGCAGCGTGCGGAAAATCGGCGATGCGACGAAAGTGAGTGCGCGCTATTTGTGCGCGCTCGATAAAACTTGTCATTACCGGGGGCAGCGATGAATCATCACCAACTCGAAAAGGACATAGAGCATCTCGAACACATCATCGGGCGGCTCTCGGGGCGCGACCGTATTCCGCTCTCTTATTGGCGCGGCCGGCTCGAGTCGGTTTCCAGCGAGAACCTCGTCCCTTCGCAGGTGCAGCGCGTGAAGCGGCTCAACGAAGCGCTGCGCGCGCTCGAAAGCCGTCTGTCGCACGAATCGCTGCCGCAACGCGAACGGTAACGCCAACGTTTGCGGCAGCGTTGTAAAAAAGCGCGCCTGCATCGTCGCACGGGCTCCAAACCGGTCACAATGGCACTCTCTTGACCGAACTGGAGATGCGTTTTCATGCCGAGCTACAAGCAACTGACCGCCCAGCTGGAGAAGCTTCACAAGGAAGTGGCTGCGGCGCGTGAAAAGGAAATTGACCAGGCGATCGCCGAGATCAAGGAAAAAATCGCGGAGTACGACATCACCGCGGAAGAACTGGGCTTCACGAGCCGACGTGCTGGCCCCGCGCGCAAGAAGGCGCTGCCGGCCCGCTACATGAACCCGAAAACCGGCGAGACCTGGAGCGGCCGTGGCCGGGCACCGGGCTGGCTGGCGGGCAAGAACCGCGAACGCTTCCTCATCAAGGAATAACGGGCCAATTCTCGCCAGGCCGTTGCACCAGAGGTGCGCAGCACCCGATGTGACGGCCGCACCGCTTCAAGCTTCCCGAAAAAGCTCACCTCACGCCCTGCGCCGCGCGCAGCGGCACGCCGCAACGTGCGGGACCACGACGTTCACGCGGCGGGTGGACGTCTGAGGCGAAAGGAAATTCTCGCGAAAATGAGGGGCGTCTTGCGAGTGCGGCGGGTGCACGAAGGTGTCGACGGTGCGTTCGCATCGAGGTCCTGTAAAAGCTCACCTTTGCCGAAGCGGTGCCAATCCGCACGCCTAACCCGTTCGAACCCCATCAAACCTTTAGTCGGCGGGGCGAATGCCGTGTATCATTCGGTCCCGGCGCCTTTTCGCTTTTTTGCGCGGGCATCCGCGGGACATTCCCGATCGCTCGTGCTATTTGCCGTGCGTCGCGGTCCGCGCACTGCCGCCGCACGCGCCGTAAGCGTTGCCTGAAAACGCGCCCGCAAGCGCCGCCGCGCTCGCCGCAACCCCCGCCGCGCGGCCCGGTTGCCCGAATTCATCCGTGATACCCGCCAGATCCATGTCAGTAGCCGAACTCAGACGCCGCCGCACGTTCGCGGTCATTTCTCACCCGGACGCGGGCAAGACCACGCTCACCGAAAAACTGCTGCTGTTTTCGGGTGCGATCCAGATCGCCGGTACCGTGAAGGGCAAGAAGAGCGGCCGCTTCGCGACCTCCGACTGGATGGAGATCGAAAAGCAGCGCGGCATTTCGGTCGCCAGCTCGGTCATGCAGTTCGAGTACGGCGACGCCGTCATCAACCTGCTCGACACACCGGGCCACGAGGACTTCTCGGAAGACACCTACCGCGTGCTCACGGCCGTCGATGCGGCCGTGATGGTGATCGACGGCGCGAACGGCGTGGAAGCGCAAACGCTCAAGCTGCTCGAAGTCTGCCGCAGCCGCAAGACGCCCATTCTCACGTTCATCAACAAGCTCGACCGCGAAGTGCGCGAGCCGCTCGACCTGCTCGACGAAATCGAGCAGCACCTGGGTGTGGCCGCCGTGCCGTTCACCTGGCCCATCGGCATGGGCAAGGAGTTCCAGGGCGTGTACGACATTCAGCGCGACCAGGTGCGCGTGTTCCGCGCGGGTCAGGAGTCGCTGGGCGGCGCGGTGGAAACGCTGCAGAACCTCAGCGAAGCCGATGGCGAAGCGCGCTTCGGTTATCACTGGAAGCGCACCAAGGAGGAAGTCGAGCTGATCACGGGCGCGACGCCCACCTTCGATCGCGACGCCTTCCTCGCGGGCGAGCAGTCGCCGGTGCTGTTCGGCTCGGCGATCAACAACTTCGGCGTGAAGGAAATTCTCGACGCGCTGGTCGATCTCGCGCCGCCGCCGTCGCCGCGTATGGCCGTGCAGCGTCCGGTCTCGCCGGAAGAAACGAAATTCACGGGCGTCGTGTTCAAGGTGCAGGCCAACATGGACCTCGCGCACCGCGACCGCGTGGCCTTCATCCGCGTGTGCTCGGGCCATTTCGAGCGCGGCATGCAACTGAAGGTCACGCGCAACAACAAGACCTTCCGCGCGAACAACGTGGTGAGCTTCCTGTCGCAGCGCCGCGAGACCGTGGCCGAGGCGTACCCTGGCGACATCATCGGTATTCCTAACCACGGCACGCTGAGCCTCGGCGACACGCTCACCGAAGGCGAAGACCTGCAATTCACGGGTCTGCCGTTCTTCGCGCCGGAAATCTTCCAGACCATCGAAGTGGTCGATCCGATGCGCGCGAAGCAACTGGGCGAAGCGCTCAAGCAGCTCGGCGAAGAGGGCGCGATCCAGGTATTCCGCCCGATCCACGGCGGCGCGACGATTCTGGGCGCAGTCGGCCAGCTGCAGTTCGAAGTGGTGTCGCACCGCCTCGCGGCCGAGTACAAGGTTGCCGTGCGCCTGATGCCCGCGCGCTATCGCCTCTCGCGCTGGGTGACCTGCGACGATCCCGCCGAGCTGCGCCGCTTCACCGATTCGTACGAGGCCCGCATGGCCTACGACGCATCGAACGCGCCGACCTATCTCGCCTCGCACGTCTCCGAAATCGAGGTCGCGCAAAAGGCCTGGCCGAAGATCGTGTTCAACGAGCTGCGCGAGCATTCGGGCGCGCCGTTCCGCAAGTCGATGTAACACGCGCGGCGCGCTCGCGCCGCGTTCACAAACCAGCGAAGTTCCCTCTCGCGCATCGTGGTGTCACACGCCCAGGGCGGCATGCGACGCCATACCGCCGCGTCTGCGCTCATACGCGCCGGGCGAAAAACGCGCAGCGCCTGCGCGCTTGCCCTATCCTCTTCTCGTAACGGTAAAAGACGACTAACCGGCGTTCGCCTGGATGGCCAGCGCCTGTCCGACCGACGAGGAGTGCCTGTGACCGTACGCAATCTCGATGCAGTGTTCCAGCCGAAATCCGTGGCCGTGATCGGCGCTTCGCAGCGCCCCGGCAGCATCGGCAGCATGGTGTGGCGGCGGCTGATCGAAGGCGGCTTCACGAGCCCGCTGTGGGCCGTCAATCCGCGCCATGCGGGCGACTTCGAGGCCTTCGACGGGCGACCCGTGCTCGCTGACGCGGGTGATCTGCCCGAGGCGCCCGGCGTCGCCATCATCTGCACGCGGCCCGCCACGTGGCCCGCGCTCGTGCATCGCCTGGGCGGCATGGGCACGCGCGCAGCGATCATCGTCGGCGAGGTGAGCGACGAGGCCGATCAGGCCGACCTGCGCCACGCGCTGGCGGCGGCGCGCCCGCATCTGCTGCGCATCGTCGGCCCTGGCAGTCTCGGCGCGCTCACGCCCGCGCTCAACGCGCAGCTGGGCGCGGCGGCGTCGATTGCGCGCAAGGGCGGCGTGGCCTGGGTGTCGCAGTCCAACGCGCTCACCAACGCGGTGCTGCGCTGGGCCGCGCCGCGCGGACTGGGCTTTTCGCACGTGATCGCGCTCGGCGACGAGGCCGACGTCGACGTGGGCGACGTGCTCGACTATCTCGCGAGCGACCCGAGCACGCGCGCGATCCTGCTCGAAGTGGACACGATCCGCGCGGCGCGCAAGTTCATGTCGGCGGCGCGCGCGGCGGCGCGCAACAAACCCGTGCTCGCGCTGCGCAGCGGCCGCGACGACAAGGGCGATGCGCTCTACACGGCGGCCTTCCGGCGCGCGGGCCTCGTGCGTGTCGACACGCTCGACGACCTGCTCGACGAAATCGAAACGCTCGGCGTGGGCCGCGTGGCCGCGAGCGACACGGCCACGCTCATCACGAGCGACCGCGGCGTGGCCACGCTTGCGCGCGACGCCTTCATGAAAGCCGGCGACACGCTCGCCCGCTGGAACGACGAAGCGCTCGCGGCCGTTCAGACCGCGTTGCCGCACGCGCAGGCCGGCAATCCGCTCGTGCTCGGCGACACCGCGAAGCCCGAGCACTTCGGCCTCGCGTTGCAAACGCTCGCCACGCATCGCTCGAGCGGCACGGCGTTCGTCGTGCACGCGCCCACCCACAGCGCGCCCGTGGACGCGGTGGCGCGCACCCTCATCGAGCAACAGCGTTTCGCGTATCGCGGCATGCTCGCGTGCTTCTTCGGCGGCGTGGACGAAACCACGCGCGACGAACTGCACGCGCACGGCATTCCGGTACACACCACGCCGCGGCGCCTGGCGCGCGCGTTTGCCCGTCTCGTCGATTACCGGCTGGGCCGCGAGCTCTTGATGCAGACGCCGGAGACGATGCCCGCGCAAGGCCCGGCCGCGATCGAGGCCGCGCAGGGCGAAGCGCGCGCAGCGCTGGCGGCCGGACGCACGGAGCTGAAAGGGGAGGAGGCGGGCAGATTGCTGGCCTTGTTCGGGCTCGCCACGCAGGCGCAGGACGAACCGGGCGTGAAGCCGGTGGTGGACGTGTCGGTCGAGTTTCGCGACGACGACAACTTCGGCCCGGTGTTCCGTTTCGCCGCGCCTTCGCCGGACGACTTTTCGCCGCCGCTGCGCGTGTACAGCCTGCCGCCGCTGAACCCCGTGCTCTCGCGCGACATCGTCGCGCACTCGCCCTACGCACGCTACACGGCGCCCGAGCCGACGCTGGCCGCGCTCACCGAGCTATCGCAGTTCGTGTGCGAGGTGCGGGAAATCGTGGGCTTGCGTCTGACGCTGCGCGTGCTGCCCGAGGCGGTCGTGGTCGTCGAGCCCTGCCTGCAGATCGCGGAAAAGCGCAGCCGCTTCGCGATCATGCCGTATCCGCGGCGGCTCGAAGAAACCATCGACTGGCACGGCGAGCGCCTCACGATTCGCCCGATCCGTCCCGAAGACGAGGAGATGCACCGCACGTTCGTCGAGTCGATGACGCCCGACGACTTGCGCCTGCGCTTCTTCTCGGCGGTGCGCAGCTTCGATCACACGCAGCTCGCGCGCATGACGCAAATCGACTACGACCGCGAGATGGCGCTGATCGCGGTCGTGCATGGCGAGGACGGCCAGCCGCGCACGCTGGGTGTGGTGCGCGCCGTGGCCGATCCCGACAACGAGACCGCCGAGTTCGCGGTCGCGATTCTGTCGAATCTCAAGCGCGGCGGCCTTGGCCGCTTGCTGATGTCGCGCATCATCGAATACGTGCGCTCGCGCGGCACGCACTGGCTGCTCGGCGAGGCGCTGCGCGAGAACGCGCCGATGATCGGCCTCGCGCGCGCCTGCGGCTTCACCGTCACGCCCACGGAAGACCCGGGCGTGGTCGGTTTTCGCATGCCGCTCGACTGAGCGGGCACGCGACCTGGTTCGTGACGCTGCTTAGGCGGCCAGCTTCGCGAGCGCGTCGTCGATCTGGCCGCGCGTGAGGGCGAGCTCCTCGAGCCAGGCCTCGCCATACTGCGCGCCGGTTTCCTTCTCCAGCCGCGCGATGGTCGCGGCGCAGCGCGCGGCGTCCTTGGGCGTGGCGATGAAAGCCTTCACCGACTGGCCGCCCTGGAACGCTTCGAACAGCGGCGCGCGGATTTCCTCGGGCAGCGCGCGCGTGGTCCACTGGTGCGTCTTGCCGTTGAAGGTGAGCGACGGCGGCAGCACGCGCTCTTTGCGCGTGGCCGGAATCAGGCCGAAATTGCGCGCGGCTTCGGCGATCTGCTCGGCCGTGAAAAGCTCCTCGGGGGCGATTTCGAATTGCGCGATGGCGGTTTCGACGGTCTTCATCGCGTCGGCGCGGTCGTCGCGCTTTTTCTGCGCGCGCGCGACGATGTCGCGCAGCTCGTCGGCTTCGTCGGCCGAGATCGTGAAGCTCGCCTGTTTCTGCTGAAGCTCGGAAAAGCGCTGGAATTCTTGATCGGTCAGGAGTTTCGCCATGGGTTTCGAATGCGCGTTCGCCATATAAGGCGCACAGGTTTTTTTGAGAGGGCCGCCATTCTAACCGTTTTGCGTGACCGGCTTGAGCCCTACCGAGCGTCAGGTCGCGCCGTCCTCGCGAAACATCGACAAGGTCTGCACGGTCGCGCCAAGCATTCGGGTCGCCTCATCGAGCGAAGGCGCGACATAGTCGTCGATGCGCTTGAGGAACGGGCACGTGAGCGCCGCGATCGCCTGACCCGAAGGCCCGAGCACCGGAAACGTCACGTCCGTCACGCCGAAAATCTGCTGACTGTCCTTGCGCGAGAAGCCCGCCTCGCGCACCTGCTCGCACGCGGCTGCGAGCGCCGCGTGGTCGATCGCCACCTCGCCCTTCACCTTCGTATGCTCCGCGAGCATGTGCGCGCGCTGCTCCGGCGTTTGCCAGGCGAGCAGCGTGCGGCCCGAACTCGTATCGACGAGACCCACGCGCGAACCCAGCCGCACCGCGATGCCCCATGTGCCCGGCCCGTCCACCTGGGCGATCACGAGCAGGTTGCCGCGGTCGTACACGGTGAGATGGCAGGACTGCTCGGCTTCGTCGGCGAAGCGCTGCATGAGCGGCAGCGCTTCCGAGATCAGGCGCTCCATGGGCGGATGACGGTGGGCGAGCGCGAAGAGTTTCAGGCTCAGCGCATAGCGGTCGCCGCCTTCCGAACGGATGACGTATTGCCGCGCGACCAGCCGCTCGAGCATGCGGTAAATCTCGCTCGCGTTGCGCCCCAGCGCCTTCGTGATCTCGGTGCGCGTGAGGCCGGCGCGCTGCTCCGCAAGCAGTTCGAGGATGTCGAGCCCCTTGTCCAGCGCGGGCGCGCGATAGCGATCGGCGTCGTCTTTCTCGTCGGCTTCTTCGGGCACGTTGTCCCTCTGGCTCTTCTTCGTGTTCTTTTCCATTCGATCGTCCCCAGGGAAATCACGGACCCATGCTGCACTGCACATCGCTTGACCTCGCGATGTGCGTATATGAATAATACGTTCACTGGTGAACAAACACCAGCATCGTCTGGTAAGGAAGAGGCAGTAGCAACGGGTCGCCGGCGCTTCGAGCATTCCACGTGGGCCCGGCAAACACATGCGATTCATCAACGACAGCATCGGCGTGCGAGGCGCGTCGACAGGAGACACACATGGCGTTCGCATCCGGGCTCTCGAAGGCCCGCCGCTCCACCGGAATTCATCAAGCGCGCGGTGCCTTCGCCCGCGCCGCCACCCGGACGCTGTGCGTCGCCGCGGCCTGTGCTGCGGCAATCGGCGCGTCGGGTGCAGTTAACGCAGCCGAACCCGGCAAGGTCGGCCTCGGCCTGCCGCTCCTCACTTCGCCATTCTGGCAGTCGTACAACAATTACCTCGGCGCTTATGCGAAGCAGGACGGCATCGACATCCTCGCGCCCGTGAACTCGAACAACGATCCCGCCCAGCAGATCACGGACATGAACAACATGATCAATCTGGGCGCGAAGGGCATCGTGGTCGGGCCGATCGATTCGGCGGCGATCAGCCGCGCGCTCGGCAACGCCGCGCAGAAAGACGTGAAGGTCGTGGCCGTGGACGTCGCGCCCACGCAGGGCAACGTGGCGATGGTCGTGCGCGCCGACAATCGCGCGTACGGCGAGCAGGCCTGCAAGTACATTGGCGAGCACGTGAAGTCGGGCAAGGTCGTGCAGATCATGGGCGACCTCGCCTCGGTGAACGGCCGCGACCGTTCGGAGGCGTTCCGCGCGTGCCTGAAGAATTATCCGAATCTGTCGCTGCTCGAAATTCCGGCCGGCTGGAAGGGCGACGTCGCGGCCAGCGCGCTGGACAGCCTGCTCACCGCGAACCCCGACGTGAAGGGCATCTACATGCAGGCGGGCGGCGTGTATCTCTCGCCCACGCTGCAAACGCTGCGCCGCAAGCAACTGCTCTTTCCCGCGGGCGATCCGAAGCACATCGTGATCGTTTCCAATGACGGCATCCCGCAGGAGTTCGAAGCCATCCGCAAGGGCGAGATCGATGCGACCGTATCGCAGCCCGCCGACCTCTATGCGAAGTACGGCCTCTACTACATCAAGGCCGCGCTGGAGGGCAAGACGTTCAAGCCGGGCAAGACCGATCACGACAGCACCATCATCCAGCTGCAGTCCGGCATCCTCGAAGACCAGTTGCCGGCGCCGCTCGTGACGAAGCAGAACGTCGACGACAAGAACCTGTGGGGCAATACCGTCAAATGAACGATCGAACCAGCGATCGGGCCGTGGCGGATAGCGCGCCGCCGTGGGGCGGCGCGCTATCGGTGGGCAGCCGCGAGGCGGCCATGCGGGCCCGCTTGCCGGTGGTCGAGGCGAGCGGCGTGACGAAGCGTTATGGCTCCACCGCGGCGCTCGCCGACGTGAGCCTGCGCGTGATGGCCGGCGAATCGCACGCGCTGGTGGGCCGTAACGGCGCGGGCAAGTCCACGCTCGTTTCGATCCTCACCGGCCTGCGCAAGCCCGACGAAGGCAGCGTGCGCTTCAACGGCGAGAGTGCGCCCGCGCTCGCCGACCGCGACGCCTGGCGCGAGCGCGTGGCCTGCGTGTATCAGCATTCGACCATCATTCGCGATCTCACGGTCGCGGAGAACCTCTTCATCAATCGCCAGCCACGGCGGCGCGGGGTGATCGACTGGCCCGCCATGCGCCGCGACGCGCGTGCGCTGCTCGACCACTGGCGCATCGACGTGCGCGAGGACGCGCGCGCGGGCGACCTCACGGTCGAGGCGCGCCAACTCGTCGAGATCGCACGGGCGCTTTCGTATGGCGCGCGTTTCATCATCCTCGACGAACCGACCGCGCAGCTCGACGGCGAGGAAATCAAGCGCCTCTTTCGGCGGATCGACGAATTGCAGCGCGAAGGCGTGACGTTCCTGTTCATCTCGCACCATCTGCAGGAGGTGTACGAGATTTGCCAGGCCGTCACGGTGCTGCGCGACGCGCGGCACATCGTGAGCGCGAGCGTGGCCGAGTTGCCGCGCGAGCGGCTCATCGAAGCCATGACTGGCGAGCGCGGCGGCCTGAATGTCGCCGATGCGGCGGCGCGCGCGGCGCTGCCCGCCAACGCGCCGCTCGCGCTCGAAGTGCGCGGCCTCACGGGGCATGACTATCACGACGTGTCGTTCACGCTCAAGCGCGGCGAAGTGGTGGGTCTCACGGGCGCGACGAGCAGCGGCCGCACGAGCGTGGGCGAGGCGATTGCGGGACTCGCGGCGCAGCGCGCGGGCGAGATTCGCGTGAAAGGCGTGCCGCTCACGCCCGGCGACGTGCCCGCGGCGCTCGCGAGCGGCGTGGGCTGCGTGCCGAAGGATCGCCATCACGAAGGGCTCGTGCTCACGCAGTCGGTGGCCGAGAACGCGTCCATGACGATTGCGGGCTTGCTGGGGCGCTTCGGTTTCGCCCCGCCGGCGAAGAAGCAGGCATTCGGCAAGCGCATGATCGAGGCGCTCGGCATCGTCGCGCAAGGTCCGGATCATGTGGTGTCGGGGCTGTCGGGCGGCAACCAGCAGAAGGTGGTGATGGCGCGCGCATTGGCAAGCAATCCTGACGTTCTCGTGCTGATCGACCCGACGGCCGGCGTGGACGTGAAGTCGAAGGAAGCGCTGCTCTCGGTCGTGGACCGCGTGCGCGAGGAAGGCAAGGCCGTGCTCGTGGTGTCGAGCGAACTCGACGACTTGCGCACCTGCGACCGTGTGCTCGTGATGTTTCGCGGCGAGGTGGTCGCCGAGATGGCGGCCGGATGGCAGGACCACGAACTGATCGCATCGATTGAAGGAGTCGATCTCCATGAAGAATAGTGTTTCGACGCCCGCGTTCGCGGCGGCGCAGGCCGATGCGGCCGCGAGCGCCCGCCGGGCGCGTCCGCGCATCCAGCTGGCGCGCCTGCGCGATTTCGCGCTGTTGCCCGCGCTGGTGCTGCTGCTCGTGATCGGCGGTTTCGTGAGCCCGAGCTTTCTCACGCGCGCGAATCTCATCAGCGTGCTCGGGGCTTCCGCTGCGCTCGCGCTCGTGGTGCTCGCCGAATCGCTCATCGTGCTCACGGGGAAGTTCGATCTTTCGCTCGAATCGACCGTGGGCATTGCGCCCGCCGTCGGTGCGATGCTCGTCATGCCGGCCGCTTCGGCGGGCTTCGGCCTGCAATGGCCCGCGTTTGCGGGGCTTGCCGCCATTGTGGCGGTGGGCGCGCTGATCGGCTTCATCAACGGCTTTCTCGTGGTACGGCTGCGCCTGAACGCCTTCATCGTCACGCTGGCGATGCTGATCGTGCTGCGCGGCATGCTGGTGGGTGCAACCAAGGGGGGCACGCTCTTCGACATGCCTTCGTCGTTCTTCGCGCTCGCCACCACCATCGTGCTCGGCCTGCCGGTTTCCGTGTGGCTCGCCGCCGCCGCGTTCGCGATCGCGGCGTTCATGCTGCGCTATCACCGCGTAGGCCGCGCGCTCTATGCGATCGGCGGCAATCCCGACGCGGCGCGCGCCGCCGGCATCCGCGTCGAGCGCATCACGTGGGGCGTGTTCGTGCTCGGCAGCGTGCTCGCCGCGATTGCCGGCTTGATCGTCACCGGCTACGTGGGCGCGATCAACGCGAATCAGGGCAACGGCATGATCTTCACGGTGTTCGCGGCGGCCGTGATCGGCGGCATTTCGCTCGATGGCGGCAAGGGCACGATGCTCGGCGCGCTCTCGGGCGTGCTGCTGCTCGGCGTGGTGCAGAACCTGCTCACGCTCGCCCAGGTGCCGTCGTTCTGGATTCAGGCGATTTACGGGGCGATCATCCTCGGCTCGCTGATGGTGGCGCGGCTCGCCGGCGGCGAGGCACAGAACTAAACGCGGAGACTCTCTGTGAACGGCAACGCATCCCATACCGACGCCCGCCTCATTCTGCTCGCGCCCGAGGACAACTGCCTGATCGCGGCGGCACGTCTGGCAGCCGGCGAGACGGTGGAGATAGAAGGCGAGCGCGTGACGCTCGCGAAGACGATCGAACTCGGCCACAAAGTGGCGCGCCGCGCGCTCGCGCAAGACGAGAAGGTGCTGCGCTATGGCGCGCGCATCGGACACGTGAACGAGCCGGTGTCGCGCGGCGAGCATCTGCACACGCACAACCTGGAAAGCGATTACTTGCCGACCTATACACACGACGCGGGGCACGAATTCGTGCCGCACAAGTAACGCCACCATGATGCGGCACGCGCCGCGAGCAGGATTCAAGTTATGAGCGATAGCAACGTCACCCCTTCACAAGCCGCCGCGCCGATGCTCGAAGGCTGGCTGCGCAACGACGGCCGCAAGGGCATTCGCAACGTGGTTGCGGTGGCCTATCTCGTGGAATGCGCACACCATGTGGCGCAGGAAATCGTCGCGCAGTTTCGCGAGCCCTTCGGCGCCTTCGACGATCCGCACGCGCTGCAGCAGCCAGAAGCGCCGCCGGTGCATCTGATCGGTTTTCCGGGGTGCTTTCCGAACAGCTACGCCGAGAAGATGATGAAGCAGCTCACCACGCATCCGAACGTGGGCGCGGTGCTGTTCGTTTCGCTCGGCTGCGAGAGCATGAACAAGCACTATCTCGTGGAGCAGGTGCGCGCGAGCGGCCGTCCGGTAGAAGTCCTGACGATCCAGGGGAAGGGCGGCACGCGCAGCACGATCCAGTACGGTCTCGACTGGGTGCGCGAAGCGCGCGCGCAACTTGCCGCGCAACAGAAGGTGCCGATGCGGCTCGACGAGCTCGTGGTCGGCACGATTTGCGGCGGCTCGGACGGCACGAGCGGCATCACCGCCAACCCGGCTGTGGGCCGTGCCTTCGATCAGCTAATCGCAGCGGGCTCGGCCTGCATTTTCGAGGAGACCGGCGAGCTGGTGGGCTGCGAATTCCACATGAAGAGCCGTGCGGCGAGACCCGAACTGGGCGAGGAGATCGTCGCGTGCGTGGCCAAGGCGGCGCGCTATTACTCGATTCTCGGCCACGGTTCGTTCGCCGTCGGCAACGCGGACGGCGGCCTGACCACGCAGGAAGAGAAGTCGCTCGGCGCATACGCGAAAAGCGGCGCCTCGCCGATCGTCGGCATCGTGAAGCCGGGCGACGTGCCGCCCACGGGCGGTCTCTATCTGCTCGACGTGGTGCCCGACGGCGAGCCGCGCTTCGGCTTTCCGAATATCAGCGACAATGCGGAAATCGCGGAGCTGATCGCCTGCGGCGCGCACGTGATCCTGTTCACGACGGGGCGCGGGTCGGTGGTGGGCTCGGCGCTTGCGCCGGTCATCAAGGTGTGCGCGAACCCGCTGACCTACCGCAACCTCGCCGGCGACATGGACGTGGACGCGGGCCGCATTCTCGAAGGGCGCGCGACGCTCGACGAAGTGGGGCGCGAAGTGTTCGATCGCACGCTGGCGGTAGCGGGCGGCGAGCGTTCGAAGTCGGAAATGCTCGGGCACCAGGAGTTTATCCTCACGTACAAGAGCTTCGAGCCCGTCGGCCCCGTATGTCTGCCCGCCAGTGCGCGCGTGCCGATCGTCGAAGCTGCGAACTGAAACGCGCAGTCGGATGATTTCGTTGTGTGAACAACCATCTCCAGGAGGTGACGAGCCATGGCGCAAGAACAGCATCCCAGGGTGGCGCACAGGCGCCGTATCGGCCGCACGGCGCTCGAAGTCAGCGCACTGGGTCTAGGCACCGCGCCGCTCGGCGGCCTGTATCGCGACCTGTCCGAAGAAGAGGCGCAAGCCACCGTCGACGCCGCGTGGGAAGCCGGCATCCGCTTTTTCGATACCGCGCCGCACTACGGCCACACCAAGGCCGAGCACCGGCTGGGCGCGGCGCTGCGGCGCTATCCGCGCAACGAGTACGTGATTTCCACGAAAGTGGGCCGCCATTTCGTGCCGCGCACGCACCCGTACGACGGCAGCGAGGGCTGGCAAAATCCGCTGCCCTTCGAGGCGATCTTCGACTACACGCGCGACGGCATCCTGCGTTCGTTCGAGGACAGCCAGCAGCGGCTCGGCCTCGTCGACATCGATATCCTGCTCGTGCACGATATCGGCCGCTACACGCACGGCGAGCGCAACGAGCACTACTGGCGGCAACTGCGCGACAGCGGTTTCAAGGCGCTCGACGAATTGCGCAAGGCGGGCGCGATCAAGGCGATCGGCTTCGGCGTGAACGAGCGCGAAGTGATACGCGAGGCGATGCAGGAATTCGACATCGACTGCGCGCTGCTGGCGGGCCGCTATACGCTGCTCGAACAGGCGCCGCTCGACGACCTGCTGCCCGAATGCGAGAAGAAGGGCGTGAGCATTCTGCTGGGCGGCGCGTTTAATTCGGGCATTCTCGCGCACGGGCTGCTCGGCGATCTCAAGTTCAACTACGCCGATGCGCCGCAGGAAGTGGTCGAACGCGTAGCGCGGCTCGATACGATCTGCCGGACCTACGACGCGCCGCTCGCAGCGGCGGCGCTGCAGTTTCCCTATGCGCACCCGGCCGTGGCGACGGTGCTCAACGGCGCACGCAGCCCGCAGGAGGTGCGCGAGAACGTCGCCTCGTTCGAGACGAAATTGCCCCGCGAGTTGTGGCTCGCGCTTCGCGACAAGGGTCTCCTCGATCCGCGCGCGCCGCTGCCGCAGGCTTGAGCCATGACTACGATCTCTACGATCGAACGGATCGACGCCCATCAGCACTATTGGGACCCCGCGCGCGGCGACTACGGCTGGCTCACGCCTTCGATGACCGCGCTGTATCGCGCGTTCGGACCCGCCGATCTCGCGCCGCTGCGCGCGTCGTGCGGCGTGGCGCGCACGGTGGTCGTGCAGGCCGCGCCGACTGTCGAAGAAACGCGCTGGCTGCTCGATCTTGCGCGCAATGAGCCGTCGATCGCGGGCGTGGTGGGCTGGGTGCCGCTGGACGACCCGCACGTCGCCAACCTGATCGCCGAGCTCGCGCGCGAGCCGAAGCTGCGCGGCGTGCGCCCGATGCTGCAGGACCTGCCCGACGACGACTGGATCGCGAACGCCGATACCGCGCGCGGCGTGGAAGCGCTCATCGCACACGATCTCGCCTTCGACGCACTCGTTTTCACGCGCCATGCGCACGCACTCGCGACATTTCTCGCGCGCAATCCCGCGCTGCGCGTGGTAATCGATCATGGCGCGAAGCCGCCAATTGCCGATGGTGGCGAAAGCGGTTACACCGCGTGGTCGCAGGCCGTCTCGCGGTTCGCGCGATTTCCGCACGTGCACTGCAAGCTGTCGGGGCTCGCGACCGAAGCCGAGCCCGGCTGGGACGACGCCACGCTGGCGCCGTGGGTCGCGCATCTGCTTGCGTCGTTCGGACCGCAACGCCTCATGTGGGGCAGCGACTGGCCGGTGCTGAACCTCAACGGCGACTATGCACGCTGGCACGCGAGCGCGCAACGGCTCACACAAGCACTTTCCGCAGACGAGCGCGCCGCCGTATTCGGCGGCAACGCTGCGGCTTTCTACCGGCTTAAAACCGGGCTCGGGGACCCTCCAGCCGGTTAGAAAACGTCCGCCGAACGCCACGAGGCGCGCCTGCGTCGCCATAATGGCCGTTTGCGTCATCCCAACTTCTTCCCGCGATTGCATCGCTCGATCGCGGCATGGGGGCCTGCTGCAATTCGGGGTATCGCCGTGCCGCGCTTCCAACCGGAGTGGCAGATGGTACAAAGACTGGCCGGCAAGACGGCCTTGATCACCGCGGCGGGCCAGGGCATCGGCTACGCGGCCGCCGAACTGTTCGCGCGCGAAGGCGCACGCGTGATCGCCACGGACCTGCGCATCGACGCACTGGCGGCGCTGCCGGTCGAGGCGCGCAAGCTCGACGTGCTCGACGGCGCGGCCATTACCGCGCTCGCGCAGGAACTGGGCGCGATCGACGTGCTGTTCAACTGCGCGGGCTTCGTGCACGCGGGCTCGATACTGGAAGCGAGCGAAGAAGACTGGGACTTCGCGTTCGATCTGAACGCGAAGGCGATGTACCGAACCATCCGCGCTTTCCTGCCGGGCATGCTGGCAAAGGGCGGCGGGTCGATCATCAACATGTCGTCGGCGGCGTCGAGCGTGAAGGGCGTGCCCAACCGCTTCGTGTACGGCGCCTCGAAGGCCGCTGTGATAGGGTTGACGAAGGCCGTGGCCGCCGACTTCGTGACGCGCGGCGTCCGCTGCAACGCGATCTGCCCGGGCACGGTGTCGTCGCCGTCGCTGGAGGAGCGCATCGCCGCGCAGGCGGCGGCGCAGGGCACGAGCGTGGACGCGGCGCGCGCCGCGTTCGTCGCGCGCCAGCCGATGGGGCGCGTGGGCAAGCCCGAGGAAATCGCGGCGCTCGCGCTCTATCTTGCCTCCGACGAATCCGGCTTCACGACCGGCCAGGCGCATGTGATCGACGGCGGATGGTCGAACTAGTTAGCCCGAACCATCGCCCCAGGCGATTCTGACCGACTGCAACGCACAGACACACGAGGAACACAGACGATGAAACTGCTTCGTTATGGCCCGAAGGGCCACGAAAAACCGGGCCTGCTCGACGCCGAAGGCCGCATTCGCGCGCTCTCGGGCAACGTGGCCGACATTGCGGGCGACGTGCTCTCGGACGCCGGCCTCGCGCAACTGCGCTCGATCGACCCGGAAACGCTGCCGCTCGTCGAAGGCAATCCGCGTATCGGGCCCTGCGTGGGCCATATCGGCAAGATGGTCTGCATCGGCCTGAACTATGCCGATCACGCCGCCGAGTCGGGCATGCCGGTGCCGGGCGAGCCGGTCGTCTTCAACAAGTGGACGAGCGCCATCGTCGGCCCGAACGACGACATCGAGATCCCGCGCGGCTCAAAGAAGACCGACTGGGAAGTGGAGCTGGGCGTGGTGATCGGCAAGCACGCGAAGAACGTGAGCGAGGCCGATGCGCTCAACTACGTGGCGGGCTACTGCGTGATCAACGACGTCTCCGAGCGCGAATGGCAGATCGAGCGCGGCGGCCAGTGGGACAAGGGCAAGGGCTTCGACACCTTCGGCCCGACCGGCCCGTGGCTCGTCACGCGCGACGAAGTGGCCGATCCGCAGAACCTCTCCATGTGGCTCGAAGTCGACGGCCATCGCTACCAGAACGGCAGCACGCGCACGATGATCTTCACGGTCGCGAAGCTGGTTTCGTATCTCTCGGAGTGCATGAGCCTGCAGCCGGGCGACGTGATCTCCACCGGCACGCCGCCGGGCGTGGGCATGGGCGTGAAGCCGAACCCCGTGTACCTGAAGGCGGGCCAGACGGTGCGCCTTGGCATCGAGGGCCTGGGCGAGCAGCAGCAGAAAACGCGCGCGGCCGAGTAAGCGCGCCTGAAGACGCACGAAAAAGCGCGCGAGGGGAGGCGGGCACACCCGCTTCGCCTCGCGCGCTTTGTTTTGCGGCGCCGGCCTTTCAATTCGACTGGCTTTTGTCTTCCGGTCCGCTGCCTTCCGCCAGCCGGTTCACCGTCCCCTGCGCGAGCGCCACGAGCTTTTCGTCGCCGTTTTCCATCACGTACACGCTGCACTGGCAGGTGGCCTGGTGGCGCCCCGCGTGCACCACGCGCGCCCGCGCCATCAATGTGCCCTTGAGTGCCGGGCGCAGATAGTTGATCTTGTATTCCCCCGTCACCACCCGCGGCCCGAGCGCCAGCGCGCCGGCGAAGGTCAGCGCGTTGTCGGCGAGATAGCTGATCACGCCGCCATGCACGTAGCCGTGCTGCTGCTTGAGGTCGTCGCGTACGGGCAGGCGCAGGGTCAGTTCGTCGTGTCCCACGTGTGTCAGTTCCGTTCCGAGCAGCACGCTGAACGGTTGGGCGTGCAATGCGCCGCGCGCGCGGTCCACAAGATCTGTCATCGTCGCGTTCCCTGGGTCTATCCCCGAGTGGTTTCCTAACCACTCTAGGAAGCCACAGCGTCGAGTCAAGGTGAATCGAATCGAGTCGGCATTCTTCTATTGTTGCGAGAAATGCGGGGAATGCCCGTGCAACCATTGCTGAAATGATCCGTTGCGCATTTTGGGGCGTTTTTTCACGGTTTAGGGCTCAAAAACCGGGTTTGCGTGGCCGTAAACGCAGTGCGGGCCCGAGCGATCACATGCTCGCGCCTCACTCATTCACTGCCATCCAGGTGTCCCGATGTTCAGCAAGATCAAGGTCGCATCCGGCCTGTTGTGTGTCCTCGTCGCGTTCTGTGTACTGCAGCTCGTGACCGCAGGACTTGGTTACTGGTCGCTCACGCGCACGCACGACGACGTGGCCGACCTCTCGAAAGTGGCGTTGCGGCAGGCGAGCGCCGCCAACGTCATCACCCAGCAGTTGATGGACGCCCGTATCAATCTCTCGCGCGCGGGCACGCGCATGGTCCGTGGCGGCGCGGTGCCGACCGACATGGTCAATCACGCGCGCGACCAGCTGGCCGCCGCCGACACCACGTTCGCGGCGCTCATGGCCGTACCGCCGATCAACGACGACAACCGCGCGCGCGTCGCCGCGCTCGGCGAGCGCTACCAGGTGTACCGCAAGGCGCTCGGCGAACTGATCGACGACCTCAACGGCAACAACCTGCAGGCCTTCCTCGACCAGCCGACGCAGTCGTACCAGGACGGCTATCTCGCGGAGCTGCACGCCTTCACGCAGTTCAACGCCGCGGCGAGCCGCGCTTCGCTCGACTCGATCGACTCGCGGCTCGGGCTCTTCCAGGGCGTGGGCATCGTCATCCTGCTCCTGCTGATCGCGCTCGCGACCGGCGTGCACTTCGCGCTGCGCCGCGGCGTGGTGGAGCCGCTCGAGGAAGCAGGGCGCCATTTCGACCGCATCGCACGCGGGCGCCTCGACGAGCGCATCGCCGCGCGCGGCGAGAACGAGATCGGCCGGCTGTTCCAGGGTCTTGCGCTGATGCAGTCGAGCCTCGCGCGTACGGTCCACACCGTGCGCGAAACGGCGGGCTCGATCAACGTGGGCGCCGACGAGATCGCCACCGGCAACGCCGATCTGTCGGCGCGCACCGAATCGCAGGCGGCGTCGCTCGAGCAGACGGCAGCGAGCATGGAGGAACTGACGGGCACCGTGCGCAACACGGCCGAGAACGCGCGCGAGGCGAACGCGCTCGCCGAGGCGGCGCTCGACGCGACCGCGCGCGGCGGCGCCGTGGTGGGCGAGGTGGTCGAGCGCATGCGCGGCATTGCGCAAAGCTCGGACAAGATCGCGGAGATCATCGGCGTGATCGACGGCATCGCGTTCCAGACCAACATCCTCGCGCTCAACGCGGCCGTGGAAGCGGCGCGCGCGGGCGAGCAGGGCCGCGGTTTCGCGGTCGTGGCGGGCGAGGTGCGCGGACTCGCGCAGCGCAGCGCGCAGTCGGCCAAGGAGATCAAGACGCTGATCAGCGAGTCGGTGTCGCAGATCCGCGGCGGCTCGGAGCTGGTGGAGCGCGCGGGCGAGTCGATGCGCGAGGTGTCGAACTCGATCTCGCGGGCCACGCAGATGATGGCGGGTATCAGCGCCTCGTCGCTCGAGCAGAGCACGGGCATTGATCAGGTGAATCAGGCCGTTTCGCAGATGGACCAGATGACCCAGCAGAACGCGGCGCTCGTCGAGGAGGCCGCGGCTGCCGCGGCTTCGCTGCATCAGCAGACGCGCCAGCTTTCCGAGGCCGTGGCCGCATTCGAGATTTCGCCGGCGGTGCTGGCGGCCTGAATGGCTTGAACTGCCGGAGCGGCTTTATCGCTCCGGCAGGCGGGCTTGCGCCAGCCTGCCTCGGCGCTTCGCGCCATTGCGCCTCACACGCCCATGCCCTGGTAGGCGGTCAAGAGGTGATACGGCGTCGTGGACGGCATGTCCGCGCGCGCCACCTCGCCGTTTGCGCTGCGGCATTCCACCCAGCCCTGCCGCGTGAGAAAGCGCGGCGCGAAGCGCTCGATCTGCGGCGCGAGCGCGGCGCGCACTGCGGCGTCGCCGTGCGTGGCGAGCGCGCGCAAGTATTCAGTTTGCGCCCAGATGCGCTGCGTCGCATCAGTGACCCGGCCGTGCTCGTCGAGCGCGGCCGCCACGGCGCCCGTTTCCGGGTCCACGCCGTGCTTCTGTGCAAAGACGAAGGCGCGCGCGAGCGCTTCGTCCAGACCCGACGCGCCCAGGCGGGCGCCCGCACGCGTTGCCAGCCAGAACCATTCGAACTGATGTCCGGGCTCGAGGCGGTTGTCCGCCGCGCCGACCGGCAATTCGGCGATGCAGCCCGTCGGCGCGTGCAGGAAGCCGCGTGCGAGCGCCTCGACGAGACGCGTGATCGCCGTATCGAACGCGCTGTCGCCGGTCGCTTCGCTCGCCGCGAGCCAGGCTTCGGTGAGGTGCATGAGCGGATTCTGCAGCGGGCCGCCGGTGACGCTCGCAAAGGCGGCGTCGAGCGCCGCGTTGAGCAGGCCGTCGCGGGCTGCGAAGCGGTCGACGATCAGCGCGGACGTTTCACGCGCGACGTCGAGCGCCTCGGCCGCGCCGAAGCGCTGGCCGTAGGCCGCGGTGGCGAACACCACGAAGGCGTGCGTGTAGAGATCCTTGGTGGTGTCGAGCGGCGCGCCGGCTGCGTCGACGCTATAGAACCATCCGCCGTGCTGCGGGTCCCGATAAGTGTGGCGCAGCGTTTCGAAGAGCGTTTGCGCGTGCGCGGCGTCGCCGGCCTGGGAGAAGACGAAGATCTGGCGGGCGCACGCCATCGCGCGGTAACGCGTGACGGGCAGCGGCTGCACGCCGGCCGCATCGAGCGCCTCGTAGGGCAGACGCAGTTCGGCATTGAAGCCCGGGCCGCGCCACATCGGCAGGACGACGCGGTCGAAATGCTCGCGCAGGCTGGCTGCGCTCGTAGGTGTGTTCATGGCGAAAAGGTGCGGCGAAGCGCATCACATCAAAAGAGCAATGCCGGCGATTGTACGCATTCGCGCATGGCGCGGACATTCCGGTCCGCCGCAGCGCGTTCGCCCACGACAACAAGACCCGGAGGGTGACAACAATGATCGGAAACTGGGAACTCATTGCGCGCCTCTTGCTGGCCGCGCTGCTCGGCAGCGTGATCGGCTTCGAGCGCGAGCGGCTTTCGTGGGCGGCGGGGCTGCGCACCCATATGCTCGTGAGTGTGGGCTCGGCGCTCATCATGCTCGTCTCGGCCTACGGTTTCGCCGACGTCCTCAAGGACGACCACGTCGTGCTCGATCCTTCGCGGATGGCGGCGCAGGTCGTCTCGGGCATCGGCTTTCTCGGCGCGGGCTCGATCCTGCTGCGCGGCGAGATCGTGCGCGGCCTCACGACGGCGGCGAGCCTCTGGTCGGTCGCGGCCGTGGGCCTCGCGGTGGGCGGCGGGCTCTATACGGGCGCGATTGCGGCGACCGTCATCATTCTCATCATCCTCGCGGGCATCAAGCCGCTCGAGCGGCGCTTCATCACGTTCCGGCAGCGACGCCAGCTCACGCTGCTGGTGAGCCGCGGCGCGCTCACGTTTCACTCGCTGCACGACGCGCTCGGCACGTCGAGCCCGCGTGTGAAGCGGTTCGTCGTGCAGCAGAGCGACGACTCGCCCGAGCTGGACGAGGTGATGATCACGCTGAGCCGCGTGTCGTCGACGGAGTACGAGGCGATTTGCGCGACGCTGCGCCGCTTGCCCGACGTGAAGGACTTTCGCGAGGACGGCGCAGCGGGTTGACTGCGCGGGGCGCTGGATCGATGCCGGCTGGGTAAGTCGGGGCAGAGCCCCTGGCCGCGCGTTCTGGCATGCGACAATGTGCGTTCGAACCAGAACACGAGGACGTCGCCAAGCGGCCGTGACCGGCCGGCGCGCGACGCGAACCGCATCGCTGACCCATGGCTGATTACGCAGATACCGCATCCTTGAGCTCTTCGCATCCCGAACGCAACGCGCCGTGGCAGCCTCGCGCGACGTCTGCGTCGTCCGACGTGACTGAATCCCCGCTTGCTGTCGAATCCGATGCTCCGCACGCGCTTGTCGGCGAGGAACTCGCCGCCGTTGCCGAAGCGGATGCCGCCGTGCGTCAGGGCACGCTGAGCGGCTTCGAAAGCCCCGAGCCGGCTCAAGCAGTGGCAGCGGCCGCCGACGAGGCGGGCGCGGCGAGGCCCGTTGCGGCTGCAACGACTGCGCGCCGCGCGCCGCGGGCGAAGCGTGCCGCGGCGCCTGCCGTGGCCGAAGCGATGGCGCCGGGCGTTGGAGAGGTGCGGGACCCGGCTGGCGCAGCTTTCGTCGCCGAGCCGTCGTTTGCCGCGGACCCTGCCGAGCGCGTGGAACCCACCGGGTTCGCGTCCGAAGCGGCTCCGGCGGCCACCGAGCCGGACGCGCTCACGCAGCGCCTCGACGCGCTCCAGGGTGCGCTCGCCGAGCAGAACCGCATGGCGGTCGCCTCGTCACGGCAACAAAAGTGGGTGCTCGCCGCTGCTTCGGTGGCGGTGTTCGCATCGGTCGGTTTCGGGATCGCGCAGTCGGTGCGGCTCGACAGCCTCGCAAACGAATCCCGCGCCGACGAGGCGCGCCTCGAGCAGTTCATCCTGAAGCAGCAGTCCACGCTCGACGACCTGTTGCAGCGCGTCGCCGCGCAAACCGCCGCGGCCGCTACCGCTGCCGCGGAAACCCCGGCGGCGGCCCCCGCACACGTGTCACCCCGTGCCGCGCCCGCCAAGGCATCGCCGGCCCCCGCGCACCGTGCCGCGGCGCATGCCACGCATACGCCTCACGCGAAAAGCGCCCAGAAAGCCACGCGCTGACCGGCTTCGTCCGACGATCCCGCCCCTGTATCCGAAATCTCGATGTGTTGTATTGCTGCAACGCATCGATTGTGCTCGACCCCGTGCGACGGCGCGTCGCAGATTTTTTGCTGCGCTGCACTAGCGCTGACCTAGGGAAAACCCTATAATTCATCCTGTCTTAGGGAAAACCCTGAACTGCAGCCTAACTGGGAGTCGCCATGAGCTTCATCTTTGCCCTGTTCCAAAAGGTGAGCGACCTCTTCGCGTCGCCGTATCTGCCGATGGATTCGGAATACTCGTACGAAGCGCGTCACCGCGAAGCCGAGCGCGTTCGCCGCTCGCACTACATGCCGTTCGGCATGCCGCGTGACTGATCGAAGCTGAGGCGCTTCGGGCGGCGCACGCCGTCCAACGCGTTTCTCCGGTCAGACCGCCAGGTCTTCATGCAAGGCCGGCTCTCGCAAGAGAGCCGGCCTTGTTGCGTTTGGGGCGCCTGCAAGCCGAAGGCGCTTCGCCTGGCGTGACGGCAGCCGCGCGCGGCTCGTGTCATAGTGGTGCCGCTTCGAAACCGCTACGCCACATCATGTCCAATACCTACTTCTACGACCCCGCCCAGGGCCATGGCCTGCCGCACGATCCGTTCAAGGCGATCGTCGCGCCGCGCGTGATCGGCTGGATTTCCAGCCGCGCAAAAAGCGGCGCGCTCAATCTCGCGCCCTACAGCTTCTTCGGCGCGTTCGCCACGTTTCCGCCGATCATCGGGTTCTGCAGCGAAGGCCGCAAGGACAGCATCAGCAATATCGAAGAGACCGGTGAGTTCGTCTGGAATCTCACGTCGAAGGCGCTGGCGCCGCAGATGAACCGCACCTCCGCGCCGGTCGCCGCCGACGTCGACGAATTCGCGCTCGCGGGCCTCACGGCCGCACCGGGCCGCAGCGTGGCGGTGCCGCACGTGGCCGAGTCGCCGGCCGCGCTCGAATGCAAGCTGCTGAAAGTCGTGCGGCTCAACACGCTCGATGGTGCGCCCATGGACAACTGGCTCGCGCTCGGGCAGGTGGTGGGTGTGCACATTCGCGAGGAATTCCTGAAGGACGGCCTGTTCGACACGCACGCCGCCCAGCCCGTGATGCGCGCGGGCTATCGCGCCGACTACGCACAGATCGGCGAGATGTTCCAGATGGTGCGGCCGGGCGCGTAAGCCGCTGCGGGCGCGCACATCGGGTTGAACCGGTCGCGCCGTTGCCGCGTCCTGCCCGCCCGCCGATAATGGCCCGACAGCGCGAAGCGCGCAGGGAGGCAATCCATGCAATCTCCGACGGGATCGGTGGTGGCGCTCAGCTCTGCCGCCTCGACGATGTTTTCGATCGGCCTGATCGCGCTGGGCTACTGGGGGCTGCACGAGCCGTCGGCCTGGCGCGTCGGCGACCGGGTGGTCGTGGGCATCGCGCTCGCGGGCTTCGCGTGCCTCGGCAGTGTGCCCTGGCTCGCCACCTCGCCCGCGAAGCCCAACGACGAATCGCGCTTCCTGATGGCACGCCGCGCCTTTCTTTGCGGCGCGGCTGCCGTGTGGGTGTCGATCGCGCTTTCGCTCGTGTTGTGACGAGAAGCGTGATCAGAAGCGGGCGCGCAAGCCCACCGTGCCCACCACCTGATTGGCCGTCGTTGACGCGCCGCCCGCCGTGTTGATGAACGCCACGTAGTTGTGCCCGGAGGCGTGCTGGTACATGGCCTCGCCGTAGAGGTCGGTGCGCTTCGAGAGGCGGTACACGACTTGTGCGTCCACCTGGTTCCACTTCGGATCGGCGCCAAAGGTGGTCGTGTTGCTCACGTGGCCATCCGTGAAGGTGTAGGCGAGACCCAGGCTCCACGCCGGGTTCAACTGATACTTGCCGTTCACTTCGTAGTTGTTGAAGCTCATGTCGCCGCCCTGCGAGCCGAACGAGCTGGTGCCCGCGTACTCGCTGCGCGTGAAGACGAAGCCCGCCGTCGCCGGTCCGAACGTGTAGTTGATGCCGCCGCCGAACGAACGCAGGCGGTCGGCGCCGAGCGCAAAGCCGCCCTTGCCGTTGGCCGTCGACTCCGCGAGATCCACCGCGCCCGGGCTGCTCGCCGTCGCGCCCTGGGTGCCGTTCAGCTGCAGATAACCCGCCGCGATGGCGAGCGGCCCGTTGGTGTAGCTCGCGCCGAAGCTGTAGGCGCGGTTCACGGCGAAATCGGTCTGGTTCGAGAACGCGTACAACGCGCCGAACTTCAGGCCGCTATACGTGTTGCTCGTGAACTTGACGGCGTTGCTCATGCGCAGCGAGTGGTTCAGGTTGTCGTTGTCGAACGGATGCGCGAAGCCCGTGTCGCCGAAGGTGCCCGCCGTGGCCGAAAGCGGCGCGACGAAGTCGACGAGCGAGTCGTACTGGCGGCCGAGCGTGAGCGAGCCGAACTGGTCGCTCGCGAGGCCCACGTAGGCCTGGCGGCCGAACATGCGGCCGTCCTGGCCGAGCTTGCCGTTCTGCACGTTGAAGCCGTTTTCGAGCACGAAGACCGCATGCAGGCCGCCGCCCAGGTCCTCGCTTCCGCGCACGCCGAAGCGGCTGCCGTTCACGTTGCCGCTCGTCGCCTGCCAGAGCGCGCCGCCCGACTTGCCGCTCGCGACGTTGTTCGTGTACATGATGCCGGCGTCGATCAGGCCGTAGAGCGTGACCGAGCTTTGCGCGTGGGCGGCGGGCGCGGCGAGCGTGCCGAGTGCGCCGATCACGGCGGCAGCGGTGGTGAGCGAGAGGGGGTTCTTCATTCGAGGTTCCTGTAGCGTTGTTGTTTCGTGGCATGTGCAACAGCGACAGGAGTGTAGGGAGGGAGCGACGCCGGAAAAACCGGCTGTGACTGGAGAGGATTCTTCCTCGATCTGGAACGATGATTTCATCTCCCTGTCATAAATCGACTCCGGCGATCCTGGGCTTGCACCCGGCCAGAAGCAGGAGCGGCCTTGCGAGTTTGGTACGATTCACGCTTTGCCAGCCGACCCTACCTGCCGCGTGAAGCGTTACGTGCCGTTGATCCGCGATCGAATCGCGATGTCGTTGTCCCGCCTGAAGCCCGCCGCCGCGCGGCTGGGCGGGTTTGTTCGCCCGCTGGGGGCGCGTGCGCGCCATCATCTGCGGCACCCCACGCGGCGCGGCGTGCTCATGACGATCGGCGCGTTGCCGGCGCTCGTCCTGCTCTACGTGCTCGTGCTGATTCCGTTTACGCCGAGCATTGGCGACATCCGCAAGGCGCGGGTGGACGAACCGGCCCAGATTCTTTCCGCCGACGGCAAGGTGCTCGCCGAGTTCAAGCCCTCGAACCGCGAATGGGTGCCGCTCGCGCAAATCTCGCCGCACATGGTCGATGCGCTGATTTCCACCGAGGATCACCGCTTCTACGAGCACCACGGCATCGACTTCAAGCGCACGGCGGGCGCGGCGCTGCACACATTCTCGGGCGAGCGCCAGGGCGGCTCGACCATCACGCAGCAACTCGCGCGCAATCTCTATCCCGATGAAATCGGCCGCGCGCCCACGCTCACGCGCAAGATCAAGGAGGCGATCACGGCGTTCAAGATCGAGGCGGTGTACAGCAAGCAGCAGATTCTCGAAACGTATCTGAACACGGTGCCGTTCCTCTACAACGCCTACGGCATCGAGATGGCGGCGCGCACCTACTTCGGCGTTTCGGCCGATCAGCTCGACATCCTGCAAGCCGCGACGCTCACCGGCATGCTCAAGGGCAACGCCTATTACAACCCGGTGATCAACCCCGAGCGCGCGCTCGCGCGGCGCAACACCGTGCTCGGCCAGATGGTGAAGTACGGCAAGCTCAGCGAGGCCCAGTACGCCACGCTCTCGAAGAAGCCACTGCGCCTCGACTTCGAGCGTCAGACCGAGCCGCCCGGCCCCGCGCCGCACTTCGCGCTGCAGCTGCGCAAATGGCTGATTTCCTGGGCCGACCGCAACGACTACAACATCTATTCGGATGGCCTCGTGGTGCGCACCACGATCGATTCGCGTCTCCAGCAGATGGCCACCGCCGCGCTGCGCCAGCACACGAACCAGCTGCAGGGCATCGCCAACGGCGCATGGAGCGGACGCAACGGCTGCGTGGCCGGCAACGACCTGTTCGCGACCTTCATGCGTGAAACGCAGGACTACAAGAGCGCACGCGACGCCGGTGCGAACGACGCCGATGCGCTCAAGCAGCTCGCCGGCGACCGCACCTTCATGCGCAACCTCTGCAAGAGCAAGACCGCGGTGGAGGCGGGCTTCCTCGCCATCGACCCGCGCAACGGGCAGATCAAGGCGTGGGTGGGCAGCCGCGACTTCACCGACGAACCATTCGACCACGTGCAGCAGGCGCGCCGTCAGCCGGGCTCGACGTTCAAGCCGTTCGTGTACGGCGCGGCCTACGCGGCGGGCGCGAAGCCGAGCGACACGTTCATCGACCAGCCGGTGGAGATTCCGCTGGCCGGCGGCGAAATCTGGAAGCCGACCGACGACGTGCCGCCGAGCAATCGCCCGATGACGCTGCGCGACGCGATCGCGTTCTCGCGCAACCGTATCACCGCGCAACTGATGCAGACGGTGGGGCCGGACAAGGTTGCGCGGCTCGCGCGCGCGATGGGCGTGCGCGACAGCCAGCTCGACCCGGTGCCGTCGCTCGCGCTCGGCACGAGCCCGGTCACGTTGAAGGAGATGGTCTCCGCGTACAGCACGATCGCCAACGACGGCGAGTATCTCGAACCGCGCATGGTCACGAGTATCGAGGACCACAAGGGCAACGTGCTCGCGCAGTTCGAGAGCGCTTCGCCCGAGCGGGCGCTTTCGGCAGAGGCGGACCGCACGCTGCTCGACACGATGCGCGACGTCGTGAACCGCGGCACGGGCGCGGCCATCCGCACGCGCTTCGGCATTCGCGGCGACGTGGCGGGCAAGACCGGCACGACCCAGGGAAACACAGACGGCTGGTTCATCCTGATGGACCCGCAACTCGTGGCGGGCGCGTGGGTGGGCTTCGACGACGGCCGCGTGACGCTCGACGACTACTGGGGGCAGGGCGCGCGCAGCGCGTTGCCGATCGTCGGCGACTTCTTCCAGCGTGCGCAGCGCTCGCGCCTCGTCGATCCGCGTGTGCGCTTCAACACCGAGGTGACGCCGGGCGCGTTCGAGACTTTCCGCGAGAACCTGCGGGCGTGGATGGACAAGCTGTTCGGCAAGCACGAAGCGCCGCCTGCGGCCCCGCCGGTGCGGCATGCGCCGCCGCCGCGCGTGAGCGCGCCGGCACCAGCCTCCGTGCCGGCTGCGGCTTCTGAGGCGGGGGTCTCGGCGCCGGCGGTGGCATCCGCGCCGTCTGCCGCTTCGGCGGCGGCCGCGGAATCCGCCGCGCGCGCGATCATGGGCCTGCCGCCGATCATCGGGCCGTCCAGCGCGCCGGCGGCGCTTGCCCCGCAGCCCCCGTATCCGGCGCAGGCGCCGGCGCTTGCGCCGACCCCGACGCCCGACGAGGCGGACCCTGACACGCCGGGCGCGAGCGCGACCTACACGCCGCCCGTGGCCCAGCCGCAGGGGCAATGAGCGGGGCGTCGCGCCGTTAACAAAAAAGGCAGCGTCACGAGACGCTGCCTTTTTTGTTTGTTGGGCACTGCGAATCATGCCCTGACGGTGCTTGTGCTACGCGTGCGTTACTCGCGCACCTTGAACACGGAAACGAGTTCGGCGAGCGCCGCCGCATGATCGTTGAGCGCGGCGGCGGCGCGCTCGGCGTCGCCCACGAGCACGGCGTTCTGCTGGGTCGCCGCGCCGATCTGCGAAACCGCGATATTGACCTGCTCGATGCCGCCCGACTGTTCGCGCGAGGCCACGCTGATCTCGCCGATGATCGAGCGCACTTCATCCACGCGCGCGACGATGCCGCGCATGGTCGTGCTCGCTTCGCCGGCGATCCGGTAGCCCGTCTCGACCGTCGACGACGATTCGGTGATCAGCGCCGAGATTTCCTTCGCGGCCGCCGCGCTGCGTTGCGCGAGCGCGCGCACTTCGCTCGCGACCACCGCGAAGCCCTTGCCGTGCTCGCCCGCCCGCGCCGCTTCCACGGCCGCATTGAGCGCGAGAATGTTGGTCTGGAACGCGATGCCGTCGATCACGCCCGTGATCTCGGCGATCTTCTGCGATGCGCGGCTGATGTCGTTCATCGTTTCCACGACGCGGCTCACGGCGCGCCCGCCGTCGAGCGCGGCTTCGGCTGCGCTCGTCACCACGGTGTTGGCGCGCGTCGCGTGATCGGCATTCTGCTGTACGGTCGAGGTCAGTTCCTCCATGCTCGCCGCCGTCTCTTCCAGGCTGCTCGCCTGGCTCGCGATGCGCGAAGCGATCTCGCCGCTGCCCTGCGCGATGCGCGAGGTGTCCTCGCTCATCTGCGCCGTGGCGCTGCGCACCTGCGCGACGATCTGCGCGAGGCCCACGCCGATGCCATCGATGGCGCGTGTGAGGCGGCCGATCTCGTCGGCACCCGCCGTGCCGTGCGCGTCCGCGGCATTGCCATTGCCGATGCCATTGCGGCTGTCGTTGCCGATGCGCACCGTGAGGTCACCCGCGGCGAGTTGGCCGGCGGCTTGCGCGGCGGCGTCGAGCGGCCGGCTCACGAGGCGGCGCGCCGCGTAGATCGACAGCGCCGCGAACAGCGCGACCAGCACGAGGCCGATCGCCGCAAAGCGGTCGCGCGTGGCGTTCACGTCGGCCATGATCTCGTCGCGCACGGCCACGCCGCCCACGAGCCATTGCCACTGCGGCACGCTCACGAACGAGACGAACTTCGCGCGTGCGTCGCCCTCGCCGCGCGTCGAGTCGGCGGAGGTATAGTCGAGCGTGCCTTCGCGCGCTTCGAGCATGCGCGACCAGGGCGCGTCGGCGTCGTCGTAGTGTTTACCGACGGCGCTCGGGTGCACGAGGAAGGTGCCGCGCGTCGGGCCGTTCGAAGCATCCATCACGAAGTAATAGCCGCTCTCGCCGATCTTGAGCTTGGCGATCTCGCTCTTGAGCGCATCGATCTGCGCGCCCACGTCCACGCCGACAAACAGCGCGCCGATCACGTGGCCGCTCGCGTCGAGAATCGGCTTGTACTGCGTGATGTACTGCTTGCCGAACAACTGGGCGAGGCCGGTATAGGTGCGGTTGGCCATCACCGGGCCATACGCGGGGCCCTTGCGGTCGAGCAGCGTGCCGATCGCGCGCGAGCCGTCCTGCTTCTTGAGCGAAGTGGTCACGCGCACGAAGTCGTCGCCGCTGCGTGCAAAGACAGTGGCGATCTCACCGCTGCGCGCGAGAAACTGGTCGGGGATCGTGAAGTCGAGGTTCAGCACGTGGTCGCCGGACTTGAAGACCGGCGTGGCCTTGCCGCCAATGTCGACCGTCTGCGTGGGGTCGAGCGTGAAGGCGCCGGGCAGGAAGCTCTCGAAGAGCTGCATGGCGCGGTCGACTTCGGCCTCGAGCGCGCCGTTGATGAGCGAGATCGACGAGGCGACCGCCTGATCCTTTTCGGCAATGCGCGAGCGCACCTGCTCGCCGACCTGCGTTGCCGCCGAATGCGTGATCGCCCATGTGAAGGCTGCAAATATGGCTGCGACGAGCACGCACGATAGCAAGGCGAGGCGCACGCCGACGCTCGCGCGGCTTGATAAGCGTGAAAGCATGAATTCGGTTCCGCAATAAAGCTGGTAAGGAAGGAACCTGCGCCTTCGAGGCGCTGGCATGACGCATTACGGCGCGCGCGAGCGATCCTTTAGGGGTAGGACCGAAAAAGCTTACAGTTGCGTAAATATTACCGATCGGGCATGCCATTTCGGTGTGCAGATTGTGAGCTGTTTCGGATCCCAAAATAATGTCGACACAAGCAAAAGGGCGCATGAAGCGCCCTCTCGTTATATTCCGTGCGATACGTCGCACCGTGAATCTCTGCGTTAGCGGCGAGCCCGCCACGTCCTGAGCAAAAGCGCGTTGGTCACGACGCTCACGCTGGAAAACGCCATGGCCGCGCCCGCGAGCATGGGGTTGAGCAGGCCGAAGGCGGCGAGCGGAATGCCGATCAGGTTGTAGAAGAACGCCCAGAACAGGTTCTGCTGGATCTTGCGCCACGTGCGCCGCGAAATATCGATTGCGGCGGCAACGAGCGCGGGGTCGCCGCGCATGAGCGTGATGCCTGCCGCGTGCATGGCGACGTCGGTGCCCGTGGCCATGGCGATGCCGATGTCGGCGGCGGCGAGTGCCGGCGCGTCGTTGATGCCGTCGCCGGCCATCGCGACGATGCCGCCGCTCCTGATCTTGAGGTCGCGGATCGTGCGTGCCTTGTCGTCGGGCAGCACCTGCGCGTGGACTTCGCCGATGCCGAGTTGTGCAGCCACGGCCGCCGCGCTGCCCGCGTTGTCGCCGGTCACCAGCACGCTGCGGATGCCCATCGCTTCGAGGCTCGCAATGGCTTCGCGCGCCGTGGGTTTCACGGTGTCGCCGAAAGCGAGCAGGGCGAGCACGCCGCCGTGCGGTTCGAAGAGCCACGACACCGTATTGCCCGCCTCTTCGAGCGAACGCGCGCGGGCCGCGAGCGCGGGCGGCACGGCGAGCGCCAGTTCGTCGAGCCAGCGGCCGCTGCCGATGGCGAGGCGCCGGCCGTTCACTTCGGCCTCCACGCCGCGCCCGGGCACCGCGCGCGCATGAACGGCGACGGCCAGGGCGCCCGGCGCGCGGGCCTGCGCTTCATACGCCTGCACCACGGCCTTCGCGAGCGGGTGATCGCTCTGCCGCTGCACGGCGGCCGCGAGCGCGAGCGCCTCGCCGCGCGCGAGCCCCTCGGCCGCTTCGAACGCGGTGAGCGAGGGCTGGCCGAGCGTGAGCGTGCCGGTCTTGTCGAAGGCGACCACGCTCACGTTGTGGGCGGTCTCCAATGCTTCGGCGTCCTTGATGAGCACGCCGTGGCGCGCGGCCACGCCGGTCCCGGCCATGATCGCGGCGGGCGTCGCGAGGCCGAGCGCGCACGGGCAGGCGATCACGAGCACGGCCACGGCATTGAGGATCGCCGTTTCGGCGCTCGCGCCCGCGAACAGCCAGCCGCCCAGCGTGATGGCCGCGATCACGAGAATCGCGGGGACGAACACGGCACTCACACGGTCGACGAGACGCTGGATCGGCGCCTTTTCGGCCTGCGCGCTCTCCACGAGGCGAATGATGCGCGCAAGCGTGGTTTCCGCGCCGATGGCCGTAGTGCGCACCGCGATCGCACCTTCGCCGTTGATCGAGCCGGCCGTGACGGGATCGTCGGGCGCTTTCGGTACCGGCAGGCTTTCGCCCGTGATGAGCGATTCGTCGATGTGGCTGCGCCCTTCGAGCACGACGCCGTCCACGGGCAAGCGCTCGCCGGGGCGCACGACCACCACGGTGCCCACGCGAACCTGGGCGAGCGGGACTTCACGCTCCTCCGCGTTGGCGCCATTTGCGCCATCGACACGGATGCGCGCGCGATCGGGCCGCAGCGCGTTGAGGGCGCGGATCGCGTCGGTGGTCTGGCGCTTCGCGCGCGCTTCGAGCCACTTGCCGAAGCGCACCAGCGTGATGACCACCGCCGAAGCCTCGAAATACAGGTGCGCCATGTCGCCGGGGTGCGCGAGCATCGCATAGACGCTCACGCCGTACGCGGCCGAAGTGCCGAGCGCGACCAGCAGATCCATATTGCCGGCGCCGGCGCGCACGGCCTTCCACGCGGCGCGGTAGAAGCGCGCGCCGAACACGAACTGTACGACGCTCGCGAGCGCCAGCTGTGCCGCGGCGGGCATCATCCAGTCGAGGCCGAGCCAGTGGCCGAACATCGGCAGCATGAGCGGGGCCGTGAGCACGGCCGAAACCAGCACGGCGCGCCATTCGCGGCGCGCCTCGTCGCTGGCGGCGGCGCTTTTCGCCGGGGTGGCGGCGACTTCGTCGGCGGCGAGCGGCGTGGCTTCATAGCCGGCTTTCTTGACGGCGGCGACGAGCAGGTCCTGCAATTCGCCCGTGAGCGGCGAGCGCGTGTTGACGGTGGCCTGCTCGGTGGCGAGATTCACGCTGACGCCGGCCACGCCGGGCACGCGCGCGAGCGCCTTCTCGACGCGGTTCGCGCACGACGCGCAAGTCATCCCGCCGATGGCGAGCGTGGTGGCTTCCGTGGCGACGGGCACGGCTGCATAGCCGGCCTTTTCGACGGCGGCGACGAGCGCGGCGGGCGCGGCGGCGCCGCTGGCCTCGACGGTGGCCTTTTCCGTGGCGAGGTTGACCGAGGCGCGCGTGACGCCCGGCACCTTGGCAAGCGCTTTCTCGACGCGCATGGCGCACGAGGCGCACGTCATGCCGTGGACCTCGAGTTCGGCCACGGCAGTATCGGTGCGTTCTGCTACGAGGGGTTCATTCATGATGGGGTGCGAGCACAGGCTGTCATCGATGTTACGCAGTATCTACGTTCCCATCATGGGAAGGTCAAGGGGTGCGGCATTACGCCCCTTTCGTTTCAGAGGGAAGTCCTGAGAGCAAGCTCTCCGCCTGTAATGCAATATTCCACACCGCAGTCTTTTCAGGCCCATGCGCGAGCGATACGATACCAACCGGCGGCATTGGCGCCTTGCCGCGTGCATTTCACTAGGGCCCTGGGGGGGCCGCGCGCGGAGTGGCCAGCCGGTCGACGTCACTTCATGGACCGCCCGCACCGAATACAACCAACAAATGACAACAATACATCGAGCATTCTCTACGTACCGTAGCTGCTCCGCGCTTGCCTGCCTTGCCCTGATTGCCGGATGCGCCTCGGCGCCGGGCGACGTTGCGCCGAAGAGCAACGGCTGGATGAAAGACGAAGTCTCCGACTCCTATGTGTTTGGCTATCCGCTCGTGCTGATGGACGTGGCGCGCGAAGCCGCCACCGGCAGCGGGCCCGGCCAGGCCGCGCCGAACACGCTGCGCCACGCGCAGTCGCTGCCGCCCGTCGGGGCTTCGAGCCCGCCCGAACCCAATCTCGACACGTTGACTTCCAGCGGCTGGCTCGACGTTTCGAGCGAGCCGGTGCTCGTCACGCTGCCCGACACGCATGGCCGCTACATGGACGCACGCGCGCTCGACATGTGGACGAACGTCGTCTGGTCGACGGCCGCCGCGCAGACCGGCGAACGTGTCAGCGGTCTGAAAGCGCAAACGATTGCATTTGTTCCGGCCGGCTGGAAGGGCACGCTGCCCGCGCGCGTGAAGCGCGTCGACGTGTCGACGCGCTACGTGTGGTTCCTCGCGCGCATCCAGACGCGTGGCGGCGCCGACCTCGCGGCCGTACGGCGGCTGCAGCACGGCCTGCAGGTCACGGCGCTGTCCGGCTGGGACGAGCGCAGCGCGCGCGGCAAGGCCGGCGCACGCGGCGTCCGCGGCAACGAGCCGAGCGGCGCCACGCAGAGCGGCGATCCGGCGGCGCCGGGCACGCCGTCCGCCCAGGTCGCGGCGCTCGACGCGCACGGTTTCTTCGACCGGCTCGCCCTGGCGCTGGAAGACAACCCGCCCACGGCGGACGACGCGCACGCGCTCAAGATTCTCGGCGACATCGGCGTGCACCCGGGCGACCCGGCGCAGTTGCCCGCGGGCGCGAAGGACGCCGCGGTGGTCAAGGCCGGTCTCGCCGATGGCCGCACGCGCGCCGCGACGCCGCCGCCCAACCTGCTGGCGGGCAACGGCTGGCTCTGGGTGGGCGACGACGCGGGCAACTACGGCCCCGACTACTCGCTGCGCGCCTACGCGGCGTACACGTCGCCGGGTCTGCCGACGACCCGCGACGAAGTGCGCGCCCGCGTGAGCCAGGACAGCGACGGTCATGCGCTCAACGGCGCGAACCGCTACACGATCCACTTCACGGCGAAGCAGTTGCCGCCGGTGCGCGGCTTCTGGTCGATCACGGCCTATACGACCGACGGCGCGCTCGATGCCGACGCGCCCGTGCGCGTGGCGTTCGGCGACCGCAGCGGCGCACGGCGCAATCGCGACGGCTCGCTCGACGTGCACGTGAGCGCCGAGCGGCCGCGCGGCGGCGCGAACTGGGTGCCGGCGCCGCATGGCGACTTCCGCCTCGTGATACGTCTCTACGCCGCCAAGCCGCAGGCGACCGATGGCAGCTGGCAGCCGCCCGCCGTCGAGCGGCAGTGATCGCTGAACCGGGCTGAATGAAGCGTTGGCGGGCCGCTGTCCCGCCAACGCTTTTTTTTGCGCCGCATAAGCCCGTTCGAGCGTCACGCCCGGCTTTTCCGCCCGCGCTTTCATGCATCGCGCAACACGCGCGATGGACACGCCGCAATCGCCGGGCCATCGTCTTTGCGCTGTTACTTCTTGTTGCGCAATACCTGCGCCGCGGGCGGCGTTTTCCCGCCGTCCGATCTTCTATCGGACCTATACTTCCGGCTGTCGGCATCCCCGGATTTCCGACATCAGACCCACATCCCGCGGCGGGCCTGTTGCCGCCTCATCCGCAAGCAAGCATGGCAAGCCTCAACAAAGCGTCGCTCAACTCATCCTTGCAATCGGTGCGCGCGGTCGCGCGTGCGCCCCGCACCCGGCGCATCCTCACGGGCGTCCTCATCTTTCTGATTGTGTTCGGCCTGGTCGGCTTCTTCGCCGCGCCGCCGATCATTCGCCACGTTGCCGAGCAGCAGTTGAGCAAGCAGCTCGACCGGCCCGTCACGATCGGCCGCATCGCGCTCAATCCGTACACCCTGCGTCTCGAAGCGGACCGCGTGCATATCGGCGAGCGCGGCGGCAACGGCGACTTCTTCGATGTCTCGCGCGCCGTCGTGCAGGCGTCGTGGTCGTCGATCTTTCGCGCGGCGCCCATCGTCGACGAACTGCGGTTCGACTCGCCGCGCGCCACGATCGTGCGGCTCGACGCGCAGCACTTCAACTTCTCGGACCTCATCGAGAAGTTCTCGACGCCCTCGAAACCGAGCAGCAAGCCCACGCAATTTTCGGTTTCAAACATCCGCATCGAGAACGGCCAGATCACCTTCGACGATCGCCTGCTCAACGAAAAGCACGTGATCGACCGCTGGTCGCTCGGCATTCCGTTCATCGCCACGCTGCCTTCCAAGACCGATATCTTCGTTCAGCCGATGTTGCGCGCGCGCA
This sequence comes from Paraburkholderia sp. BR10937, assembly GCF_040965695.1. Lineage (NCBI taxonomy): Bacteria > Pseudomonadati > Pseudomonadota > Betaproteobacteria > Burkholderiales > Burkholderiaceae > Paraburkholderia > Paraburkholderia sp. BR10937. The sequence continues at coordinate 48,867 of NZ_JBFRCL010000029.1, read as the reverse complement.
TCGATGGTGCGAGCACGCTCGCCATCGACGGCCGGACCAAGCCCTTTTCCGCGACACGCGAGTCGGAAGTCGAACTGCGCCTGACCGACCTCGACGTGCCGAAGCTCCTCACCTACGCGCCGACGAAGCTGCCCGTCACGGTGAAGAGCGGCAAGCTCTCGACCAACCTCAAGCTCGACTTCGTGATGTCGGGCGAGAAGCCCACGCTGCGTGTGACGGGCACGACCGACCTGAACGACTTCGACTCGACCGACAACGCCAACGCGCCGTTCTTCGGCGCGCGCAGCCTGCACGTGGCGGCGGCCTCGCTCGAACCGTTCAGCAATGTCTATCGTTTCGACGACATCCATCTCGACGCGCCCACCGCGTGGGTCGCGCGCGACAAGCAAGGCGTGCTGAGCGTCGAGAAGCTGATGGGCGCGCCGGCCGCGCAAAAGGCGCCCGCTGCGAACGAGGCCGCAAACAAGGCCGCGGGCGCCGCGCCGGCTTCGGGCGCCTCGGCTGCCCAGAGCGCGCAGGCAGCGGCCGAAGAAGCGAAGCCCGCGCTACTCGATGTCTCGATCCGCCAGTTCGCGCTCACGAACGGCACCGTGCACATCGCTGACGATCTGCCCGCGCGGCCGGTGAATGTCGAACTCACGCAGCTTTCGACCACGCTGACCAACTTCTCGACGACCGCCAAGGCGGGCGCGCCGTTCACGTTTGCGACGAACGCGAACGACGGCGGCACGATCAAGGCGTCGGGCACGGTGAGCCTCGCAGGCAAGAACGCCGACGCCAACATCGCGCTCGAGCGCGTGAGCCTGCCGCAGGCGCAGCCGTATATCGACAACCTGAGCAGCGCGCAGATTCTGGACGGCAAGCTCAATCTCACGTCCACGCTCAAGGCTGACTGGGCGCAGCAGCCTGCCGTCGTGCAGGTCGGCCAGAGCACGCTGGGCCTCGAATCGCTGAAGCTCGCGGCGCGCGGCGCGAAGGCGCCTGCCATCGCGCTCGACCGGGGCACCGTGCAGGTGACCGGCATCGACCTCAACGCGCGCAAGGCGCAGATCGCTTTGGTGGACCTGACCGGCCTCGTCGTGAACGCCGAGCGCCAGAAGGACGGCAAGATTGACCTGGCGCAACTTGCCTCCACGCAGCAGGCGGTGCCCGAGCGCACGGCGATTCGCGCGGCGCAGAAGTCGGTGCAGGAGGGGCCGGCCTGGCGCTACACGATCGACGCTTTCACGCTGAACAACGGCACGATCAACGTCACGGACAATTCGACGCCGCGCCCGGTGAAGCTAGCCATCACGCCGCTCGACCTGAAGATCCAGCAGATCAGCGACGACCTGCGGCACCCGCTGCCGATCGACCTGAAGGCGACCGTCAACCGTAAGGGCACACTCGCGCTGAGCGGCAAGATCAACCCGACGCCGCTCACGGCGCAGTTGAAGATCGACGCGAACCGGCTCGACGCCGCCGCGTTCGAGCCTTACTTCGGCAATCAACTCAACGCGGTGGTCGCGAGCGCGCTGCTGAACATGAACGGGCAGCTTTCGGTGGAGCAGGGCAAGGCGCTCAAGGCGAGCTATCGCGGCGACGCGGCGCTCGTGGACGTGCGTATGCTCGACAAGGCCACGTCCGGCCCGTTCGCAGGCTGGCGCTCGCTCGCGCTCACGAACCTGAAGGCGAACTACGACGACGCGCGCGGCACCGACGTGGACGCGAGCCGCGTGACCTTCGCCGGCTTCTATGGCCGCGTGCTGCTCGACGCGCAGGGCAAGCTCAATCTCAAGGACGTGGTCGCGCATCAAACCGGCGCGGCACAGTCGCTCACGCAGGACGCGAGCGGCAAGCCAGGCGCGCGCGAGCCGGTGCCGCTCACGCCGCAGGCGGCGAGCGCGCCGGTGCAGACGGCTTCCGCACCGGCGCCGGCTTCCGCCCCGGCCACGGTCGTGGCTGCGCAGCCGCCGAAGAACCCGGTGCGCCTGCACTTCGGCGAGCTCGTGCTGCAGGACGGCCGCGTGAACTACACCGACAACTTCATCAAGCCGAACTACTCCGCCGATCTCGTGCAGATCCACGGCACGGTCGGCGCGTTCGGCACGCAGTCGACCACGCCCGCGCCTGTGGATGTCTCCGCCAAGCTCGCGGCGAACGGTCCGCTCTCGATCAAGGGCACGGTGAACCCGCTCATCGACAAGCCGTCGCTCGACCTCACGGCGAGCGCGCACGATATCGAGCTCACGAACCTCACGCCGTATTCGGCGAAGTACGCGGGCTATCCGATCACGAAGGGCAAGCTCAACGTCGATCTGCATTACCAGCTCGCGAACGACGAACTCACGGCGAACAACCATATCTTCATCGACCAGCTCACGTTCGGCGATCACATCGACAACGATACGGCCACCAAGCTGCCGGTGCGGCTCGCGATCTCGCTGCTCAAGAACCGCAAGGGCGAGATCGACGTGAACATTCCGGTGTCGGGCTCGCTCTCGAACCCCGAGTTCAGCCTGGGCGGCCTGATCTGGAAGGCGGTGCTCAACCTCATCGCGAAGGCGGTGACCGCGCCGTTCACGCTGCTCGCCAACGCGTTCGGGGGCGGCGGCGAAGACCTGGGCTACGTCGAGTTCGCGGCCGGCACGGCAACGCTGACCGATGCCGACCAGAAGAAGCTCGACACGATCGTCAAGGCGCTCGACGACAAGCCTTCGATCAAGATCGATCTGATCGGCCGCGTCGATCCGGCCGTGGATACGCCCGCGCTGCGCGAGCAGTACGTGGATCGCCTCGTGCGGCTTCAGAAGGTGAAGGACACGGTGGGCAACGGCGAGAGCGTCGATACCTCGCAGGTCAAGGTGGACGACAAGGAGTACGAGAAGTACCTCACCAAGGTCTACAAGGATGCGGACTTCAAGAAGCCGCACAACATGATCGGCTTCACGAAGACGCTGCCCGTGGACGACATGAAGCAGGCGTTGGCCGACCACGCACCCGTTGACGACGCCGCCTTGCGCAACCTGGCTCAGGACCGCGCGCAGGCGGTGCAGCAGTACTTCGAAGGCAAGGTCGATCCGAGCCGCGTGTTCATCGTGGCACCGAAGCTGGACGCCAAGGGCATCGACGACAAGGGCGCGACGACGCGGGTGGATTTCGGGCTGAAATAGCCGGTGGTTTTGTGATTCGATGCAGCGGCGCGTTTCGGTCTAACCGGCGCGCCGCAGCTTTTTCGGCTTCGCAAATGCGTGTTCCTCGATGATCTGCGCGAGCGTCGCAAAGGCCGGCGCGATTTCCTCATGCGGCACGCACGCGTAACCCGTTAGCAATCCTTTGCGGTCCTGGCGCACGCTGTAGTAAGCCGCAAGCGGGCGCACGATCACGCCCGCGTCGTAGGCGGCCGCTGCGATGGCGCGATCGTCGGCATGGTCGGGCAGACCGAGCACGAAGTGCAGGCCCGCTTCGTCACCCATGACCGGCAGCGCGTCGCCGAAGTGGCGCGTCACTGCGTCGATCAGCAGCTGGCGCCGCTCGCCATAGAGCGTGCGCATGCGGCGCACGTGCGAAGTGAGATAGCCGTCCATGATGAATTCGGCGAGCACGGCCTGCTGCATGAGCTGGCCTTCGCGATACAGCTCCGCCACGCCCGTGCGGAACGTGGCCGCGAGCCGCTCGGGCACGACCATGTAGCCGATGCGCAGGCCCGGGAAGAGCAGCTTGCCGAGGCTGCCCACGTAGATCACGCGGTCCGACTCGTCGAGACCCTGCAGCGAGGCGAGCGGCCGGCTGCCGTAGCGGAACTCGCTGTCGTAGTCGTCCTCGATGATCCACACCTTGTGCTGGCGCGCGTATTCGAGCAGCGTGCGGCGGCGCGCGAGGCTCATCACCATGCCGAGCGGGTATTGATGCGAAGGCGTGACGAGCGCGATGCGCGGCGGGTCGCGCAGGTCCTGCTCGCGCGGATTGAGCCCTTCGTCGTCGACGGGAACGGGCGCGAGCTTCAATCCCGAGGACTGCAGCACACTGCGTGCGCCCCAGTAGCACGGTTCTTCGACCCACGCTGTGTCGCCGTGGTCGGCAAGCAGCCTCACGGCGAGATCGATGGATTGGTGAATACCCGTAGTGATGATGATCTGGTCCGGCGTGCAGCGCACCGAGCGTGCCACGCGCAGGTAGTCCGAAAGCGCGCGCCGCAGCGGACGGTAGCCGCCGCCGGGCGCGTAAGTAAGCAAACCATGATTCGCCGATTTCCACAGCCGGGCCTGCAGGCGGCTCCACGTGCGCGCCGGAAACTCGGCTACGTCGGGCACGCCCGGCATGAAGGCGCCCCACTGCCTGGCGGACACGCCCGCCTCGTCGATGAGCCGTTGGCCGCGCATCGACATGTCGCCGCGCGGGGAGACGCCGCTCGCGTCGTCCTCGTCCTCGTCGGCGGGGTCGCCCGCCGGCGAGGGCTTGCTCGTGGGCGTACTGACGGCGGCCGAGTCGGGGCGCGTGTCGGCGACATACGTGCCGCTGCCCGTGGTCGAAATCACGTAGCCTTCCGCGCTCAACTGGTCGTAGACGTGCAGCACGGTATTGCGGGCCACGCCGAGGTCGACCGCGAGGATGCGCGAACTGGGCAGCTTGGTGCCGGGCGCGAGCCGCCCCGTCAGGATGGCCTGCTGCATGAGCTGTAATAGCTGACGATAGGCGGGTTCGGCGCTCTCTTTGTCGAGTTGCGCCGCGAGCCATTCGGACAGGATGACCATGGCCAAGTGGTTCCATCAGGAATAATGAAATGGCTCCATTGAATAGAGCCGGGACCATCTATAGTAATTCGCACGTCAATTCCGGTTAATGCCCACGACAGGATTTATTTAATCGCGTCAGATGGGGCGGGCGGACCGGGAAAAGAGCAAGCAAAGGAGACAGTGCGAATGAAGACCTCGGATGTGATCGTCAGCTTTCGCGGCGTACGCAAGACCTACGACGGCGAATCGCTGGTCGTCAAACAACTTGACCTTGACATTTATCAAGGTGAGTTTCTGACGCTGCTCGGGCCGTCCGGCTCGGGCAAGACCACCTGCCTGATGATGCTCGCCGGCTTCGAGTTTCCCACCGGCGGCGAAATCCGCCTCGAAGGCAAGCTGCTCAACAACGTGCCGCCGCACAAACGCGACATCGGCATGGTGTTCCAGAACTACGCGCTCTTTCCGCATCTCACGGTCGAGCAGAATGTCGCTTACCCGCTCGGCGTGCGCAAGGTGCCCACCGCCGAGCGCGCCCAGCGCGTGAACGACGCGCTCAAGATGGTGCGCATGGAAGGCTTCGCGAAGCGCTATCCCGCGCAGCTCTCGGGCGGCCAGCAGCAGCGCATCGCACTCGCCCGCGCGCTCGTGTTCCAGCCCAAGCTCGTGCTGATGGACGAGCCGCTCGGCGCGCTCGACAAGCAGTTGCGCGAACATATGCAGTACGAACTGAAGTCGCTGCACGAAAAGCTCGGCGTCACGTTTGTCTATGTCACGCACGATCAGGGCGAGGCGCTCACGATGTCGGACCGCGTGGCCGTGTTCGACAAGGGCATCGTGCAGCAGCTCGACAGCGTGGACCGGCTCTACGAGTCGCCGTGCAACGAGTTCGTCGCGAACTTCATCGGCGACAGCAACCGGCTGCGCGGCACCATTGCCGCCGTGGATGGCGAGTACTGCGAAATGCATCTCGCCGACGGCACGCGTCTCAAGGGCCGCAATGTGGCGGGTGCGCAGGCGGGCGCCTCAGCCATCGCCTGCATTCGCCCCGAGCGCATGAAGCTCGCGAACGGCTCGAGGGGCAACGGTGCGAACGCGCTGGCGGGCGAAGCGCGCGGCCTGATCTATTTCGGCGACCACGTGCGCATGCGCTGTGGCCTGCCTCAGCAGGACGAGTGCTTCGTGAAGGTGCCGCTCGGCACCGAGGCGCTCGACGGCTTCGCGCCCGGCCAGCCGGTCGCACTCGAATTCGCGCCTGAGCATCTGCGCGTGTTCGCTTGAGGCGCGCGGGCGCGGCGCGCAATCGCGCGCGCCGTCGCCTCGCGAAGCAGGCGTCTCGACGATCGGGCCACGTTTCTCGCATCGAAGGGCCCGGCAAGACAAACCACCAAGGAGAAGGGACTCAACCATGAAGCAGATCGGCAACATGCGCGTTGCAGCGGTCGCGGCCGCGCTCGCACTCTCGTTCGGCGTGGCGAATGCCGCGGAGCTGACCGTCGTGAACTTTGGCGGCGCCAATGGCAATGCGCAGAAGGCGGCGTTCAACGAGCCGTTCCAGTCGCAGACGGGCAACAAGATCACCGCTGTCGAGTACAACGGCGAGCAGGCCAAGGTGAAGGCCATGGTCGACGCGAAGCACGTGGACTGGGACGTGGTGGAAGTCGAAACCGGCGACATCGCGCGCGGTTGCGATGAAGGCCTCTACGAAAAGCTCGACTGGGCCAAGCTCGGCAACAAGGGTGATTTCATGAAGGCGGCGCAGCAGCCCTGCGGCGCAGGCTTCTTCGTGTGGTCCACGGCGCTCGCCTATAACGCCGACAAGCTCAAGACCGCGCCCACGAACTGGGCCGACTTCTGGGACGTGAAGAAATTCCCGGGCAAGCGCGGCATGCGCAAGGGCGCACGGTACAACATGGAATTCGCCCTGATGGCCGACGGCGTGGCGCCGCAGGACGTCTACAAGGTGCTCTCGACGAAGGCCGGTCAGGACCGCGCGTTCAAGAAGCTCGATGAGCTGAAGCCGAACATCCAGTGGTGGGAAGCCGGCGCGCAGCCGCCGCAGTTCCTGGTCGCGGGCGACGTGGTGATGTCCACGGCGTACAACGGCCGTATCGACGCCGCGCAGCGCGAAGGCAAGAACCTCAAGGTAGTGTGGACCGGCAGCATCTACGACCTCGACTACTGGGCGATCCCGAAGGGCGCGCCGAACAAGGCGCTGGCCGAGCAGTACATCGCCTACACGCTTTCGCCGAAACCGCAGCAGGAGTATGCGCAGCACATCGCGTATGGCCCGGTGAACGCGAACGCGATCAAGGCGCTCGATGCGAAGACGCTCGCCAACCTGCCGAATTCGCCGGCCAACGGCAAGAACGCCATCCAGGAGAATCTCACGTTCTGGACCGACCACGGCGACGAACTGGAGCAGCGTTTCTCCTCGTGGGCCGCGAAGTAAGGGTGGGGTAGACGCTCCGGCGTGCGAGCGCCGGAGCGTTTTGTAGCATGGCAGGGGAGACCAGGTGTGACTACGATGACGACCGTGACCAACATTGCCGGCGCGGCACGCGAGGAGACCGCGCGGCTGAAGCGCGAACTGCGCGTGGCGCAAGCGAAGAAGCGCACGATGGCGCTCATGCTGATCGCGCCGCTCGCGATCTTTCTGCTGCTGATTTTCGTGGTGCCGATCGCGGCACTGCTCACGCGTGCGGTGCAGAACCCCGAAGTGGCGACAGCGCTGCCGCATACCATCACGGCGCTGCGCGGCTGGGACCGCAAGAGCGCGCCACCCGACGCGGCTTACGCTGCGCTTGCGCAGGACCTCACCGTCGTAAAGGAAGGTGATGCGATGGGCGCGCTGGCGCGCCGCCTGAACGTGGAAATCGCGGGCTTCCGCTCGCTGGTCGCGAAGACGGCGCGCGCCATGCCGCTCGCCGACGACGACGGCAAACCGCTCACGCTGACGCCCGCGCAAACGCGCGCCAGGATCGTCGAACTCGACGACCGCTGGGGCGACGTGACCTACTGGCAAGCCATTGCGAAGAACAGCTCGCGCATCTCGCCGTTCTATCTGCTCGCCTCGCTCGATCATCGTCAGGATGCGTTCGGCCGCATCGTGGCCGCCGATCCCGAGCAGCAGATCTATCTCGACGTGTTCGCGCGCACCTTCGTCATCAGCGTGTTCGTCACGGTGTTCGCGCTGCTGCTCGGTTACCCGCTCGCTTACTGGATCTCGACGCTCTCCGAGCGCCGCGCGAATCTCGTGATGATCCTCGTGCTGATTCCGTTCTGGACGTCGATTCTCGTGCGCGTGGCGGCGTGGATCGTGATCTTGCAGGGCGAGGGCCTCGTCAACAAGGCGCTGATGGGCTCGGGCCTCATCTCGCATCCTCTCGCGCTGCTGTTCAACCGCGTGGGCGTCTATATCTCAATGACGCACATCCTGCTGCCGTTCATGGTGCTGCCGCTCTACAGCGTGATGAAGTCGATTCCGCCCACTTACCAGCGCGCGGCCGTGTCGCTCGGCAGCCATCCGTTCGCGGCCTTCTGGCGCGTGTATGTGCCGCAGACGTACCCCGGTGTGGGCGCAGGTGTGCTGCTCGTGTTCATCCTCTCGATCGGCTACTACATCACGCCGGCGCTGCTCGGCGGCCCGGGCGACCAGATGGTCAGCTACTACGTGGCGTACTTCACCAACGTGTCGATCAACTGGGGCATGGCCTGTGCGCTCGGCGCGCTGCTGCTGGTGGCGACCACGTTGCTCTATTTCGTCTACGGGCGCTTCACGCGCACGCAACTGAGCCTTGGCTGAGGGAGGCGCGACCATGAAATTTGCCAAGCCGCTGTTTGCGCCGCATACGTCGGCCGTCGAACGCGTGTGGTACTTCGCGTTGCGCGCGCTCGTCGTGCTCACGCTGCTGTATCTGATCCTGCCCGTGCTCGCGATCGTGCCGCTGTCGTTTTCGTCGAGCACGTTCCTTGTGTATCCGATTCCGGGCTGGTCGCTGCGCTGGTACGAGAACCTCGTGATGTCCGACGAATGGCGCATGGCCGCGAAAAACAGCTTCATCGTTGGCCCCGCCGCCACGGTCGTGGCGACCGTACTCGGCACGCTCGCGGCCATTGGCATCACCAAGGCCGATTTTCGCGGCAAGGCGGTGCTCATGGCGGTCCTCATTTCGCCGATGATCGTGCCCGTGGTGGTGGTGGGCGTGGGCATGTATCTGTTCTTCGCGCCGCTCGGCCTCGCCAATACGTATCTCGGCCTGATCCTGGCGCACGCGTCGCTGGGCGTGCCGTTCGTCGTGACCACGGTGGCGGCCACGCTGCAGGGCTTCAACCATAATCTCGTGCGTGCGAGTCTTTCGCTCGGGGCGAATCCGGTCACGACGTTCTTCCGCATCACGCTGCCCGTGATCGCGCCGGGTGTGATCTCGGGCGCGCTGTTCGCGTTCGCCACGTCGTTCGACGAAGTCGTCGTGACGCTGTTCCTCGCGGGCGCCGATCAGACCACCTTGCCGCGCCAGATGTTCACGGGCATCCGCGAGAACATCAGCCCGACGATCGCTGCGCTCGCCACGATCCTGATCGTGTTCTCCACGTGTCTGCTGCTCGCGCTCGAATGGCTGCGCGGCAGGAATGCGGCGCGCGCGGTGCAGGCATGATGGCGTGATGGCTTGAGATGTCGACGAAAAAAAGGCAGCGCCGTGGCGCTGCCTTTTTGCTTCTGCGCGTTACGCCTGCAGCAGCGCCGGCACGCGTCGCTTGACCCACTGCGTGGCCTGATCGTACGCGTGGGCGAGTTGCAGCACGGAGAGATCCGCGTGCGGCTTGCCGATCACCTGCAGCCCCATCGGCAGGCCTTGCGCATTGAAGCCCGCCGGCACGCTGATGACAGGCAGCCCCGCGAGACTGCCGCCGATCACGACTTCCATCCAGCGGTGATAGGTATCCATCGTGCGGCCCGCAATCGACTTCGGCCAGTGTTCGTTCGCGTCGAACGGGAAGAGTTGGGCGCTGGGAAGCACGAGGTAGTCGTAACGCTCGAACAGTGCGAGCAGCGCGTTGTACCATTGGCTGCGCGTGACCGAGGCGTTCCACACGTCTTCGCCCGAGAGCTTCAGGCCGCCTTCCACTTCCCATTGGGCTTCCGGCTTGAGCAGCGCGCGCTTTTCCGGGTCGCGATAGAGCGCGCCGAGCGTGCCCGCGCACGAGAAATGGCGCAGCGTGAGCCAGGTTTGCCACACGCGCTCCATGGCGAAGTCGGGGCGCGCGGCTTCGACCTTGCAGCCGATAGATTCGAAGTCCTTGAGCGCCGTTTCGCAGAGTGCGAGCACGCCGTCTTCCATGGGCAGATAGCCGTCGTAATCGCGGAGCCAACCGATGCGCGCGCAACTAAACTCGCGCTCGAGCGGACCCGCGAACTGCGCGGGATCTTCGGCAATGGACAGCGGCGCACGCGCGTCGTAGCCCGCCTGGGTGGCAAGCAGCATCGCGAGGTCGGGGACAGTGCGGGCCATCGGTCCCGCATAGCCGAGCTGGTGGAAGAACAGTTCGTGCGCAGGCACGGAGGGCACGCGGCCTTGCGACGGACGGAAACCAAACACGTTGTTCCAGCCCGCGGGATTGCGCAGCGAGCCCATCATGTCGCTGCCGTCCGCCACGGGGAGCATGCGCAGCGCCAACGCCACGGCCGTGCCGCCGCTGCTGCCGCCCGCGCTGCGCGTGGGATCGTAAGCGTTGCGCGTGGTACCGAAGACCGTGTTGTAGGTGTTCGAGCCCAGGCCGAACTCCGGCGTATTCGTCTTGCCGATGAAAATTGCGCCCTGTGCGCGCATGCGCGCGGCCATCAGGGAATCCGCTGCGGGCACTTCGTTGCGGAACAACGGCGAGCCTTGCGTGTACGGGATGCCGGCCGTAGGCGTGAGATCCTTCGGCGCTTGCGGCATGCCGTGCATCCAGCCAAGGTACTCGCCTCGCGCGAGCTGGGCGTCGCGTTCGCCTGCTTCAGCGAGCAATGTGGCGCGCTCGCGTAGCGAGACGATGGCGTTCGCCGGCGTATTCACGCGCTCGATATGGTCGAGAAACGCCGTCATCACTTCGCGGCAGGACACCTTGCGCAGGCGTATCCATTCCGAAAGCTCAAGCGCGTCGGCCGCGACGAGATCGTTGGGGGACAGACTTGCGGGGGACAGCGATGCCTGGTTCATACGTGTCTCTCGTTTGCGGATGGAGCAGGGGGAGGGTCATTGTCGCGCAGGCGCGGTGCAAGCGAAAGGAAACGAATGGTTGCCGCCGCGGGTTGATGGTTGCCGCGTGGGGCGGCCAGGTTACCGGACGGTCGCGGCAGGCGCCGATGTGTCGTTGCCTTGCCCTCGCGGCGCGGTGCCGGGGAGCGGGGCGCCACCGAGGGCTTGATAGAGCGCCGCGGTGTCGGTCAGGCGATCCGCATGAACGCGCGAGCGGTCGAGCGTGGTCTGGAGTGCCTGGCGTTGCGCATCGATCAGCGAAAACTCGCTCACGCCGCCTGCGTTGTAGCGCGTTTGTGCGATCGCCGCGTTGGCCTGGGCCTCGCGAGCGGCGTCGTCGCGCGCCTGCAGTTCGGTCGCATCGTTCTGGAGCGCCTGCAGCGAGTCGGCGACCTGCTGCAGCGCCTGCAGAACGGTCTGCCGATAGTCGGCGAAAGCGGCTTCATAGGCGGCTTCTGACGCGCGTTTCTTCGCGCGCAATTCGCCGCCATGGAACAGCGGCTGCGTGAGGCCGAGCCCGACGTTCCAGATGTTCAGTCCGCTGATGACGTCCTCGATACGCGTGCGCTCCGACCCGATACTTGCCGAGAGCGAGATCTGCGGAAAAAGATTCGCCGTCGCTACGCCCACGTTCGCGCCGGCCTGGTGCAGCAGCGCCTCGGCGGCGCGTATGTCGGGACGCTCGCGGGCCAGCGTGGAAGGCACAGTGAGCGAAACCGTATCGGGAAGATGCAGTTTATCGAGAGAAAGGGCGTCGAGCGGCGCGGCGAACTGCGCTGGCGCGACGCCCAGCAGGGTGGCGAGCTGATGCTCCGCAGCCGCGAGCTGCGTTTCGAGCGGCGGCAGCGAAGCGCGCGTCTGCGCGAGCAGCGTGCGCTGGCTGCGCACGTCGATCTGCGCCACACCGCCGGCCGCGTAGCGTGCTTGCATGATCGCGAGCTGGCGTGCCTGCGTCTGCGCGAGTTGCGTGGTGAGGTCGATCTGGCGTTGCAGCGACGCGCGGCGGATGGCGGTGGACACCACGTTGGCGGCCACAGAAAGCCGCGCGGCCTCCATTTCGTACGCCTGATAATCGACCTGCGCGAGCGTGGATTCCAGCGCGCGGCGGTTCGCGCCGAACAGGTCGAATAGGTACGAGACGCTGACCGAAGCGTTGTAAAGCGTGAACGGCGGCGGGTTCGGCACTTGCGTAATGCCGAAAGCGGCGAGATCGACCTTCTGGCGCGTACCGGAGAGTTTCAGATCGACGGCGGGAAAGTTCGTTGCGCCTGCCTGCGCGTTGTAGTTTTCGCGCGCTTCCAGGAGTTTCGCGCGCGCCGAGTCGAGCGTGGGGCTCGCGCGCAAGGCCTGATCGACGAGTTCGTTCAACTGCGCGCTGCCAAATTGCGTCCACCAATCGTTTGGAGCGTGTTGCGCAGCCGTGAAGGTCTGCGCGCCGCCGCCGGGGCCGGTGGCGCTGGCGGTGGAAGCCGGCACGGGCTCGCGCGTCCAGTCCGTGGCATCGGGTGCGGCGGGCGGGTGGAAATCGGGGCCCACGGTGCAGCCCGCGAGCATGAGCACAAGCAGGAAGGCAAAGGCGGCGTCGCGCGTCATGGTCGTGTGCCTCGCGCTAGTCGAGCGTGCGCCGGTAAAAGCGCACGGCGATCGCCATGACCGCGACCGTGAAGACGGCGAGCGGCCAGACTGCGGGCCACAGGTCGGTCCAGCCGTTGCCCTTGAGCAGGATGCCGCGCACGAGTCGGTTGAAGTACGTGAGCGGCAGCAGATTGCCGAGCCACTGCGCCCAGCGCGGCATGCCGCCGAATGGGAACATGAAGCCCGAGAGCAGCAGGCTTGGCAGGAAATAGAACATCGTCAGCTGCATGGCCTGCAACTGGTTCTGCGCGAGCGACGACAGCGTGATGCCCACCGTGAGATTCGCGGCAATGAACAGCAGCGCCGAAAGATAGAGCGTAACGAGGCCGCCCGCGAACGGCACGTGAAAAACGTAGCGCGCGGCGAGCACGATGATGGTCGCCTGGATCAGCCCGATCGCCACGTACGGAATGATCTTGCCCGTCATCACCTCGATGGGCAGCACCGGCGTGGCGAGCAGGTTCTCCATCGTGCCGCGCTCGCGCTCGCGCGTGATGGCGAGGCCCGTCATCATCACCATCGTCATGGTGAGGATCACGCCCATGAGGCCGGGCACGACGTTGTATTGCGTGATGCCCTCGGGGTTGTAGAGCCGGTGCACCTGCACGTCGAACGCGGCGGGCGTGCCGTTCAGATGCGCGAGCGGGCCGGTGAGGTCCTTCGCGGCCACGGGCGCGACCAGTCCGGGCAGCGCCGCGAGTGCGGTGGTGATGGCGGTGGGGTCGCTCGCGTCGGCTTCGACGAGCAGCGAGGGTCGTTCGCCGCGCAGCAGGCGCCGCGAGAAATCGACAGGAATGCTGAGCACGAACTGCACCGTGCCGCGCGCCAGCGCACGACGCGCCGAGGCTTCGTCGGGCAGCGTTTCGATCACGTCGAAATAGGCGGAATTACGCATGCCCGCGACGAAGCTGCGTGCGAACACGCTGTCCTCGCCCACGACGATGGCCGTGGGCAGATGCTTGGGGTCGGTGTTGATCGCATAGCCGAACAGCGTGAGCTGGATGATCGGCAGGCCAACGATCATCGCGAACGTGATGCGGTCACGCTTGAGCTGCAGGAACTCCTTGAGCACGATGCTCCACCAGCGCGCCACGGAAAACGGGAACGACGCGCTCACGACGTGACTCCGTAATTGTCCTGAGCATGGCTCATCAGGTAGATGAAGACATCTTCGAGGCCGGTGTCGATGCGCTCCGCGCGTAGCGGCTGGTCTTGCACGGCGCGCTCGACCGCTTTGGCGAGCGCCGCGTGATCGCGTCCGCTCGCATGCAGCGCGGAGCCGAACACCACCGTCTGGTCGATGCCCGGCGCTTCGCGCAGCTGTGTGGCGAGTGCGCTGAGCCGCTCGCCATGAATCGCCCACGTTGCGAGGTTCTGTTCGGCGATGACCTCGGCGGCGGTGCCCTGCGTGAGCAGCTTGCCGTAGGCGATATAGGCGAGCTTGTGGCAGCGCTCGGCTTCGTCCATGTAGTGCGTGCTCACGAGCACCGAAATGCCCCGCGCGGCGAGCCGGTGCAACTCCTCCCAGAAGTCGCGGCGCGCGGTGGGATCGACGCCCGCCGTCGGTTCGTCGAGCAGCAGCAATTCGGGCTCGTGCAGCATGCAGGCCGCGAGCGCGAGCCGCTGCTTCCAGCCGCCCGAAAGCGCACCCGTGAGCTGGCTCGCGCGGCTGGCGAGCCCGAGCGATTCGAGCGCACGGTCGACGGCTTCGCGGCGGTTCGGCATCTCGTAGATGCGCGCAACGAAGTCGAGGTTCTCGCGGATCGTCAGGTCTTCCCAGTACGAGAAACGCTGCGTCATGTAGCCCACGTGACGCTTGATCTGCGCGCTCTCGCGCAGGATGTCGTAGCCAAGGCAGGTGCCCGAACCGGAGTCAGGCGTGAGCAGCCCGCACATCAGCCGGATCGAGGTGGTTTTGCCGCTGCCATTCGGGCCGAGAAAGCCGAAGATCTCGCCGTGCGCCACCCGCAGCGACACGTCGTTGACGACATGCTTGCTGCCGAAGCGCTTGTTGAGATTGCGCACGTCGATGGCGTAGTCGCCGGCGGATCGATCAGGTGTGCTCATTGAAGCGTCACCTCGACCGGCTGGCCCGGATGCAGCTTCACGGCGTCTTCTGCGGAAGGCCGCGCCTCGATCATGAAAACGAGCTTCGCGCGGTTCTCGTTGCTGTAGATGACGGGCGGCGTATATTCGGCGGCGTTGGAAATCCACGTGATGGTGGCGGGCACCAGGGCGGCGCAGCCGTCGCAGCGCACGTTCACCTTGCGGCCCGGCGTGAGCGACCCGACGATCGTTTCCGGCACGAAGAAACGCACCTTCACGTTCTGCGGCGGCAACATCTGCACGACGGGGTTGCCCGCCTGCACCCACTCGCCCACACGAAATAGCGTGTCGTAGACGAGGCCGCCGCTCGGCACGCTCACGCGCTTCTGGTCGAGCCGCCATTGCGCCTGCGCGAGCGAGGCGCGCGCGGCCTCGACATCGGCGGCCTGGGCGGCGATTTGCGCGCTACGTCCCGGCAGATTCGCCACACGCACCTGGTTTTGCAGTTCGCGCACCTGGGCGGCCGTGGAGGCGGCCTGCGCGCGCGAGTCGTCGAGCTGCGCCTGTGCAATGCCGCCCGCGCGCAGTTGCGTTTCGTCGCGCGTGAGCTGGAGCGCGGCCTTGCGCGCGTTCGCCTCGGCCTGCGCGAGCTGCGCCTCGGTCACGCGCACTTCGGGCGGACGCTTGCCGGTCTGGAGGTCGGCGAGCTGCTGCTGTGCGGCCGTTAGCCGATGCTGCGCCTCGTCGCGCGCGGCCGCTTCCTCGACGGAGTCGAGCGCGAAGGCGGGTGCATTGGCGGCGACAGTCTGCCCGCGCTGCACGTCGAGGTGCGTGAGCGTGCCCGGCTGCGACGACGCGAGATAGACGTACTCGCCTTCGGCATAGCCCTGCCAGCCTGCCGGTCCATGCCGGGAACATGCGGCGAGCACGAGCGCCGCGGCGCATATGACGGCAATGCGGCGCTTCATGAGGCGTCCTCCTTGCGGCTCGCTGCTGCGCCCGTCATGCGGCGTGCGCGCGTGGCCTGCGGCGCGGGCCGCAAGGCCGCGCTCAACAGCGCACTCACATGCCGATGCAGCGCCTCGCGCTCGATCTTCGGAAAGCCGCGCACGCTTTGCCAGAGCTTCGAAGTGGCGAGCGGCAGCATGACGAGCGCGAGAATCGAGATGAAGAGCAGTGGCGCTTCCAGTTCGGCGTTGACGCTGCCGTCGCGCTGCGCCTCGTTGACGCGCGCGGCAAAGCGCTGCAACTGCTCGGTGGGCAGCCGCTCGAGCATGCGCTCGCGCAGCAGGCCACCTTCGTTGACGATTTCGCGCAGCCAGAGCGGCGGCAGCCAGGGCATGCGCGCGGTGACATCGAAGAGCCGCGCGACCAGTTCTTCCACGAGCGCGCGAGGGTCTTGCGCGAGGTCCGCCCGGGCGCTGTCCACACTCTCCCAAACGAAGGCGATCGAGCGCGCAATGCGCTCCTCGACCACGGCGTCGAGCAGCTTTTCGCGATTCGTGAAGTAGTAGTGAACCATGGCGGACGTCACGCCCGCGGCCTCGGCGATCTGTGCCATGGTGGTGGCCGCGATGCCCTGCTCGCCGAACAGTTGCGTGGCGCTGGCGAGCAGCCGCTCGCGCATGTCGAGGTCGGCGGTCGCCGCGCGGCGCCGGCCGCGCGGGCGGGGCGCAGCAGCAGCGGTGCGGGTGCGCGTGATCATCGCTCTACTTTAATTCACGCGTTAGTTAAATTCAAACTGTGCGCGCAATGGTTAACCCTGCGACGTTTTCTTGCAGGTTCTTTCAGATCTTTCCTATACAAAATCGCCGGCAGGTCGTTCAGGCTGTGAGATTCACGCTGAAGGGTCAAACAAATACGCCACCATGGAACAAAAAATGAAACGCGTCGTCGTCATCGACGACCATCCGATTGTGCTGAAGATGCTCGCCAACGTACTCAATACGGAGTACGAACTGGTTGGCGAGTGCAGCGACGGTGAAGCGGGCCTGCGCCTCGCACAGGAATTGCATCCCGATCTGGTGATTCTCGACCTCGAATTGCCGAAGCTGGACGGACTTTCCGTCATCCGCGGCATTCGCGCGACGCAGCCCGGCGCGCGCATTCTCGTGCTCTCTGCGAAGCCCGAGCTGGTCATGGCCAATCACACGCGCGTCGCGGGCGCGAACGGCTATGTCAACAAGAATCGCGGTGTGGAGGAACTGTGCGGTGTGGTCAAGGCGGTCTTGCTCGGCTACGACTGCTTCCCGGCGGGCAGCTGCGGCGGCGGCCGCGACGTGGCGCTCAATGGGCTGTCGCCTCGCGAAGTCGAAGTCCTGCAGTATCTCGCGCGCGGTTTGAGCAACAAGGGTATCGCGGCGCGGCTCGGGCTTTCCGATAAAACCGTCAGCACCTATAAAACTCGCGTGCTGGACAAGCTCGGCGTGTCGTCACTTGCGGCGTTGATCGAGTTTGCGACGTTGAACAAGCTGATCGAGTAGCCCGACCCGAAGCACAGCTGAAAAAAAAGCCCGACTTGCGTCGGGCTCCAAGTGTGACCGCGCCCGTTGCCGGGCGCGGCACCTGCAAAAAACCGCCTGCTTACGCCGCGAGCAGCGAGCGCAGCACGAACGGCAGAATCCCGCCGTGCTTGTAGTAGTCGACTTCGATCGGCGTGTCGATGCGCAGCAGCACCTGCACGCGCTGATCCTTGCCGTCCTTGTGGTGGATCACGAGCGTCAGGTCCTGTTGCGGCTTGAAGTCGTCCGTCAGGCCTTCGATATCGAACGTTTCTTCGCCGGTCAGGCCGAGCGACTGAACGCTGTCCGAACCCTTGAACTGCAGCGGCAGAACGCCCATGCCGACGAGGTTCGAGCGGTGGATACGCTCGAAGCTGCGTGCGACCACGGCCTTCACGCCCAGCAGTTGCGTGCCCTTGGCTGCCCAGTCACGCGACGAACCCGTGCCGTACTCTTCGCCTGCGAACACCATGGTCGGCGTACCGGCGTCGATGTACTTCATCGCTGCATCATAGATCGAGAGCTGTTCGCCGCTCGGCTGATGGATCGTCAGGCCGCCTTCCACGCGCGTGCCGTCGGTCTTCGCCGGGATCATCAGATTTTTGATGCGCACGTTCGCGAAGGTGCCGCGCATCATCACGTCGTGGTTGCCGCGGCGCGATCCGTAGCTGTTGAAGTCGGCCTTCTGCACGCCGTTTTCCTTCAGCCACTTGCCTGCGGGCGAGTCTTCCTTGATCGAGCCGGCCGGGCTGATGTGGTCGGTCGTGACCGAGTCACCGAAGATGCCCAGGGCGCGCGCACCCTTGACTTCGGGCACTGCCGACGACGGCGTCATCGAAAAATCGCTGCCGAAGAACGGCGGCTCGGCGATGTAGGTCGACTTCGGCCAGTCGTAGACCTGACCTTCTTCGCCTTCGATCTTGCTCCACAGGTCGCCCTTCTTCGTGAGCTGGCTGTAGTTCTTCTGGAACGCGTCCGGATCGAGCGCGAACTTGAGCAGCGCGTTGACTTCGTCGCTCGTCGGCCAGATGTCGCCGAGGTAGATGTCACGGCCGCCCTTGCCCTTGCCCACCGGTTCCGTCATCAGGTCGCGCGTGATGTTGCCCGCGATCGCGTAAGCGACGACCAGCGGCGGCGAGGCCAGGAAGTTCGCACGGATGTTCGGGTGAATACGCGCTTCGAAGTTGCGGTTGCCCGAGAGCACCGCAGCCGCGACGACGTCGTTCTTGACGATCGATTCGTTCAGCTCGGGCGTCAGGTCGCCGGCGTTGCCGATACAGGTCGTGCAGCCGTATGCCGCGAGTTCGAAGCCGAGCTTCGAGAGGTACGGCAGGAGGCCCGTTTTCGTCAGGTATTCCGTGACGATGCGCGATCCCGGCGCGAGCGACGTCTTGATGTGCGGCGCGACCGTCAGGCCCGCTTCCACGGCCTTCTTCGCGAGCAGACCGGCGGCCAGCAGCACGCTCGGGTTCGAGGTGTTGGTGCACGACGTAATCGCGGCGATCAGCACGTCGCCGTTGTGCAGCTTGACCTTGTCGCCCGCCGCGTATTCGGCGGAAAGGTCGGCGGCCTTCTTGTTGAAGCCGTTTTCCGCGACCGGCTTCGAGAACAGGTCCGTGAAGGTCGACTTCACGTTGCCGATTTCGATGCGGTCTTGCGGGCGCTTCGGACCGGCCAGCGACGGCGCGACCGTGCCGAGGTCGAGGACGAGCGTCTTCGTGTAGTCGATGTCGCCGGCCTTCGGCACGCCGAAGAGGTCCTGCGCCTTGAAGTAGTTCGCGAACGCCTCGATTTCGGCTTCCGTGCGGCCCGTGCCCTTGAAGTAGTCGATCGTCTTTTCGTCGACGGGGAAGAATCCCATCGTCGCGCCGTATTCCGGCGCCATGTTGCCGATGGTCGCGCGGTCGGGCACGCCGATCGACGCCGTGCCTTCGCCGAAGAACTCGACGAACTTGCCGACGACCTTCTCCTTGCGCAGCATTTCGGTGATGGTCAGCACGAGGTCGGTGGCCGTGCAGCCCTCGCGCAGCTTACCCTTGAGCTCGACGCCCACCACATCGGGCGTGAGGAAGTACACCGGCTGGCCGAGCATGCCGGCTTCCGCTTCGATGCCGCCCACGCCCCAGCCCACCACGCCGATGCCGTTGATCATCGTGGTGTGGCTGTCGGTGCCGACGAGCGTGTCCGGGTAGTAGACGGTATCGCCGCCTTCGGCCTTCTTGTGCACGCCGCGTGCGAGGTATTCCAGGTTCACCTGGTGGACGATGCCGATGCCCGGCGGCACGACCTTGAACGTGTCGAACGCCTGCATGCCCCACTTCATGAACTGGTAGCGCTCGTTGTTGCGCTGGAATTCCAGTTTCATGTTCAGGTCGAGCGCGTCCTTCTGGCGGAAGTAGTCGATCTGGACCGAGTGGTCGACGACGAGATCCACCGGCACGAGCGGCTCGATGACCTTCGGGTCCTTGCCGACCTGCCTGGCCACGCCGCGCATGGCGGCGATGTCGGCGAGCAGCGGCACGCCCGTGAAGTCCTGCAGCACGACGCGGGCGACCACGAACGGGATTTCGTCGACGCGCGTGGCGTTCGGCTTCCAGTTCGCGAGTTGCTCGATGTGCTCTTCCGCGATCTTCTTGCCGTCGTAGTTACGCAGCACAGACTCGAGCACCAGACGGATCGAGACCGGCAGACGATTGATCTTCACGCCAAGCTGCTTGCCGAGTTGCGGCAGCGAGTAGAACTTGCCTTTGCCGGAACCGCTGTCGAATTCTTTTAGCGTTTTGTGGAGATTGTGGGCCATAGTGTTTTCCTTCGTTTAATCGCGGAAATAACGCTTACTGCTCGTTTGCTGCTGTCACTGATACCTGCCTGATTGCTCAGATCACATACATGTCGACGTACTCGTTGACGGGCAGGGCGCAAAGCCGCGCCTCGTCGAGCGAGACATCGAGAATCGCCTGCTGCTGCTTCGCGGGGAAGCGGCGCGCGAGGTTGATTCGAAACTTCTCGATCAGCAGCGGAATGCCTTCTTCGCGGCGCCGCTTGTGGCCGATCGGGTACTCCACGACGACCTCGTCGAGCGTCGTGCCGTCGATGAGCTCTATGGTGAGCGCATTCGCGATCGAGCGCTTGTCCGGATCGTGATAATCCTGCGTAAATTGCGGGTCTTCCACGCATACCGTCTTCGCGCGCAGCGCGTCGATGCGCGGGTCGCCCGCGACGTCGTCTTCGTAGTCGGAGGCGGTGAGGCGGCCGAAGATCAGCGGCACGGCGACCATGTACTGAATACAGTGGTCGCGATCGGCCGGGTTGGCAAGCGGGCCGCTCTTGTCGATGATGCGGATGGCCGCTTCATGCGTGCGGATGGTGATGCGCTTGATGTCCCCAGCCGTTTTGCCGCGCTGCGCGAGCACGCCGTGCAGCGTCATCGCGGCTTCGGCGGCGGTCTGCGCGTGGAATTCGGCGGGGAAAGAAATCTTGAACAGCACGTTTTCCATCACATACGTGCAGTAGGGGCGCTGGAACCTGAACGGCTGTCCCTTGAACGAGACGTCGTAGAAGCCCCACGTTTTTGCCGTGAGCGCCGAGGGATAGCCCATCTCGCCCGTTTTCGCCATGAGCGCGAGGCGCACGGCGCGCGAGGTGGCGTCGCCTGCGGCCCACGACTTGCGCGAGCCCGTATTGGGCGCGTGGCGGTAGGTGCGCAGCGACTGGCCGTCGACCAGCGCGAGCGAAACGGCGTTGATCAGCTCGTCGCGCGTGAGCCCGAGCATTTGTCCGACCACGGCGGTCGAGGCGAGCTTCACGAGCAGCACGTGGTCGAGACCGACCTGGTTGAACGAGTTTTCCAGCGCAATGCAGCCCTGGATCTCGTGCGCCTTCACCATGCCTTCGAGCACGTGTCGCATGGTGAGCGGCGCTTTGCCCTGGGCGATGGCGGTGCGCGAGAGCCAGTCGGCGGTCGCGAGGATGCCGCCCAGGTTGTCCGACGGATGGCCCCATTCAGCGGCGAGCCAGGTGTCGTTGAAGTCGAGCCAGCGGATCATCGCGCCGATGTTGAACGCGGCCTGAACCGGATCGAGCTGGAATGACGTGCCCGGCACCTTCGCACCGTGCGGGACGATCGTGCCCGGCACGATCGGTCCCAGCAACTTGGTGCAGGCGGGGTAGGAGAGCGCCTCGAGTCCGCAGCCGAGGGTATCGATCAGGCAATGCCGGGCCGTCGTCAGCGCGAGGGCGCTGTCAACCCGGAAACCCAGCACATAGTCGACGATATCGACCAGTACCTGGTCCGGCTGCGGCCTGACGTTGGAGATCAGGGCGGACATCGAGGCGATCCTGCGGTCCTTACTGGCCCGCGGCGCCGCTGGCGGCTGCCGGAGCGCGGGTAGCCGGGTTCAGCGCTTGAGCCTGGGTCGGCGCCATTGCGCCTTGCTGCATTGCAACAGTCTTGCACTCGTCGGCCAGACGCGAGCTGTCCTTGTCCGAGAACAGCATCGCCTTCGTCGGGATCACGACGAGGTCGAGGCCGGTGGCGGCGTCGTGGAAGCGGTCGGCGCCCGTGGTCGTGACCTGACGCGGCAGGTTGTAGTTCTTGTTCGCCCAGTGAACGGTGACGATCTGGTCACGTGCCATGTCGCCCTTCAGGTCGAACTGTGCGCCTTCCGCGCAGCTCCAGTGCTCCGAGCCTTCCGGGACCGGATCGACCTTCGCTTCCTTGGCCGGGTTGGCCTTGCGCTTGATGATGCGATGCTTCGGAGCCGGCTTCTTGGCGGTCGTGGTCGACGTGCCTTGTGCGGCGGCGTCGGTGGCGGCCAGCATCAGCGTCGAGGACAGCGTGCCGATAACAGCGGCGATCAGCAGTTTCTTCATGAGTGTCAAACCTTTATCTATCTAAAAGCGGTTGATCAGTGCGCGGTTGAACAGGCAACCGCCGTTTGCACTGCGCGCGCCCCGAAAGCGCGCAGCGGACGCTATTTTCACCTATTTATCGCCATGAACTTCAATTTCTCCGGCCCGGTGTTGTTTGCAGCCTGGTTCGCAAGTAACTGCCTGTAACTGTCCGTGACTGCCGTCGCTGCGCTATGCGGTGCGAGATCCGCGTGGTTGCCCGGGCGCGGTGCGCTGGAAACGTTTTCGGCGTCCGTTCGCGGCGCGCATCAGGCCGACTCCTGCGTGAGTTCGCCACGCGCGAACAGCGGCGCCGCTTCGGCCGGCACGGCGCGGCCCGTGGCGCGCGCGCGGCGCAGCACCGACCAGTAATAGCGATAGCTCGCGCGGTCGTGCAGCGTGTCGCCGTGGCGTGTCGGACCCCATTGCGCGTGCTGCGCGGCCAGCAGGATTTCGGCGGCCAGCGCAACTTCTTCGTCGCGCGGCGCGAAAGCGGCCACGATCGCGGGAATCTGCGCCGGGTGAATGCTCCACATGCGCGTGTAGCCGAACTCGTTGCGTGCGCGGCGCGCGTCGTTCGCCACCACGTCCATGTCGCGCACTTCCGTACTGACATTGTGCGAGGGCACGCGGCCGAACGCGTGGCACGCGGCCGCTATTTCAAGCTTTGCGCGGCGTACGAGCGGGTGGTCGAACTGGCCGGGCGAGCGCATGGCCGTATCGGGAATCGCGCCGTCGTGCGCGGAGACGAAATCCATCAGCCCGAAGCTCAGCGACTCGACCCCGCGCAGCGCGGCGAGGTCGAACACGCGCGCGAGTGCGCCGTGCGTTTCGACGAGCAATTGAACGGGTATGGGCCTGTCGATGCCCATCTCGACGCGCGTGGCCTCGATGAACGCCGTCATTTCGGCGGCGTCGCCCACGGCGCGGATCTTCGGCACGGTGATGAAGGCCGGCGCGCGCTTCGCGGCGCGCAGGATCATGCGCACGTCGTCGCGCCAGTGCGGGTGATGGAAATCGTGGATGCGCACGCCGACGCGGCCGAAGCGGTCGTGTTCGCCGCCGATGAACGACGCCACGAGTTCGGCGTGTTCGGCTTCGCGGCCCACCTGCGCGCCGTCTTCGCAATCGAGCGTGATGTCGAATACCGGGCCCAGCTGCTCCTGCAGCGCGAGCGATTTGAGCATCAGCTTCTCACTGCCCGCGTAGTGGTCGCATGCGGGCAGGATGGCGGGCGGCGCTTCGCCGTCAAACAGCACTTCGGCTGGCAGAATGGCGCGCATCTTCGGCGTCGGGAGTCGAGTTTTGTAGGAGATACCGGATTCGCATGCGCCCTGCCGGCAAGGCGGTCAGGGCAAGGCGCATGCGGATCGGGCGGCACCCTGGCCGGCCCGCGTGGAACGGGCCGCTCAGGTCGGGCCGCGGAGGCTGCCCGCGTGCCCATAAAGCAGAACGGAACGGGCGTCAAACGCGCGTTCCGTTCGTCCAGCTGGCTTACTTGCCGAGCAGGTGAGCGACGCCTTCGCGCTCTTCGAGCAGCTCGTTGAGCGTGCCGTCCATCTTTTCGCGCGAGAACGCGTCGATTTCGAGGCCTTCCACGCGCTTGTATTCGCCGTTTTCGCAGGTCACCGGCACGCCGTAGATGATGTCTTCGGGAATGCCGTACGAGCCGTCCGACGGGATGCCCATCGTGACCCACTTGCCGTTCGTGCCGAGGACCCAGTCACGCACGTGGTCGATCGCTGCGTTGGCGGCCGAAGCTGCCGACGAGAGGCCGCGCGCTTCGATGATCGCCGCGCCGCGCTTGCCGACCGTCGGGATGAACGTGTTGCGGTTCCATTCGTCGTCGTTGATCAGCTTGGTCAGCGACTGGCCTTCCGCCGTTGCGACACGGAAGTCGGGGTACATCGTCGGCGAGTGGTTGCCCCACACGGCGAGCTTCTCGATCGAAGCGACCGGCTTGCCCGACTTGGCGGCCAGTTGCGAGAGCGCACGGTTGTGGTCCAGACGCAGCATGGCGGTGAAGTTCTTCTTCGGCAGGTCCGGAGCCGACTTCATGGCGATGTAGGCGTTCGTGTTGGCCGGGTTGCCGACGACCAGCACCTTCACGTCGCGGCTGGCGACGTCGTTCAGCGCCTTGCCCTGAACCGTGAAGATTTCGGCGTTGGCCGAGAGCAGGTCCTTACGTTCCATGCCCTTCGAGCGCGGACGTGCGCCAACCAGCAGGGCGACGTCGGCGTCCTTGAACGCGACCTTCGGGTCGTCGGTGATGACCACGCCCGCGAGCAGCGGGAATGCGCAGTCGTCCAGTTCCATCACGACGCCCTTGACGGCGGCTTGCGCTTGCGGCAGGTCGAGCAGTTGCAGGATGACGGGCTGATCCTTGCCGAGCAGGTCGCCATTCGCAATGCGGAACAGCAGGGAGTAAGCGATCTGACCTGCGGCGCCGGTGACGGCAACGCGCTTTGCGGGCTTAGCCATTGAAAATCTCCAGGAAGATGCGTTAGACGCCAGGGTAAAACGCCATTCTATATGCGCGATACACGAAGCGTAGGTGAAACAGGCGGTCTTGATCGCCGGCGTGCGCGCTTCACTGGAACAACCATGACTGACAAGCCGTGAAGCGTGCGCCGCCGGCACGGACCGCCGTGCCGGTAACCTGTGCAACATGGCAAGAGGTGAACGGGGCGCCCTTCGAGGGACGCCAGACGCTGGCCGCTTCGCGTGTGCCGACTCCTGCAACAGCTCGCTCGGGCTCTCCCACAGACGCGCGGCGCGCAACGACTCACGCGTGCCGGCTGGGCGGATCGAAACCTTTACTGCGTTTACTGCGTGAGGGAACAGCATCGTGCAAGGCGGCTCGCGGCGCATTCGCCACGAGGTGGATGCAGCCGGCGGCGCCTCTTCGTCATGCCGTTTTCATGTCCTGAAATTAGCATGCAGGCCGCCCGCAAACCCTTGCTCGATCGGGAGTGTAGGAGTCGTCAGGGTCAAAGTCAACAGTATCTTATGTCTTATATAAGACATAACTATTGCAGGCAAAATGCTTGATGCGTAGGGGGCTTTATGTTGAAATGCGCGCCATGAGTGCAAACCCGGCCAGCAACGCGAATTCCACCGCTCCCGAGAGCGGGGCTCAAGCGTCTGCGCCCGCGGTTCCGCCGTCCCCGACCTTCAGTCCGTTGTACCAGCAGATCAAGGGGCTCATCACACAGAGCCTCGAGTCCGGCGAATGGAAGCCCGGCGAAATCATCCCCAGCGAAGTCGAACTGGCCGCCCGTTACAAGGTGAGCCAGGGGACCGTACGCAAGGCGATCGACGAGCTGGCTGCCGACAATCTGCTGGTGCGCCGCCAGGGCAAGGGCACGTTTGTTGCAACGCACAACGAAGAGCGCGCCCAGTTTCGCTTTCTCAGGTTACTCGCCGATGACGGCGCGGAGCACCCGCACGTGAGCAAACTGCTCGAGTGCCGGCGCCTGCGCGCTTCGGCCGAGATCGCGCGCCAGCTCGACCTCAAGCCCTCGGACCCGGTGGTGCTGATCCGGCGTCTGCTGCAGTTCGACGGCGAGAGCACCGTGCTCGACGAGATCTGGCTGCCCGGCGGCGTGTTCCGCGGGCTCACGAGCGAGCGCCTCGCCGAGTACAAGGGTCCGCTCTATGCCATGTTCGAGGCGGAATTCGGCACGCGCATGATTCGTGCGACCGAGAAGATCCGCGCCGTGGCCGCGGAGCCCACGGTGGCCGATCTTCTCAAGGTGCCCGCAGGTTTTCCTTTGCTATCGGTCGAGCGGGTGTCCTATACCTATGGAGACCGGCCGGTCGAGGTACGCCGCGGATGGTATGTCACAACCGGGTACTACTATCAGAATGATTTGAGTTGACGGGCGACCGCGCAAAAGGCGCGGAGCCCTTCCCCAGAGTGCCTTTGCTTGCGCGCACCACCAGCCTTACCCGACGTGGATTTCGCTGCAGCGCGATATGAAAAGGCGCTAAAATTGCGAATTAGTGTTAACACATAGTAGGGGTCTAGCATGGCAGAAGCCGCAAAAAAACCGAGGCCGGAATACCGGAACATCGGGCTTGGGCAGATATTGTTCGCATACCGCCTGCCTCTGGCCGGTCGTGTGTCGATCGGCCACCGCGTCAGCGGTGCGTTGTTGTTCCTGTTCCTGCCTTTCATCTTGTTCCTGTTGGACCAGAGCCTCACTTCGGAGCTTAGCTTCGAGGTATTCAAGGGCTTCCTCTCCAATATCATCGTCAAGCTCATCGTGCTGGTCCTCGGATGGGCGTTCCTGTTTCACTTCTGCGCTGGCGTGCGTCACCTGTGCATGGACTTCAACCATGGCCTCGTGAGCAAGGAAAAAGGCAAGTCGACCTCCCTCGTCGTCGTGATCATCTCCACGGTCCTCACGATCGCCTTTGCGGCAAAACTCTTCGGAGCGTTCTAAAAAATGTCGGCTAATAACGGTATCGGTCCGAAGCGCCTTGTCGTCGGCGCTCACTACGGCATTCGCGACTGGATCGCACAACGCGCCACCGCCGTGATCATGGCGATCTACACGATCGTGCTGCTCGTCCTGTTCTTCGGCGCGCACGACTTCTCGTATGACGGCTGGGCCTCGATCTTCGCCGCGCAGTGGATGAAGCTCGCGACGTTCGTCACCCTGATCGCGCTGTTCCTGCACGCGTGGGTCGGTGTGCGTGACATCTGGATGGACTACATCAAGCCGGTCGGCCTGCGCATCACGCTGGACGTCCTCACGATCGCATGGCTGCTGGGCAGCCTCGGCTACGCCGCTCAGATTCTCTGGAGAGTGTAAAAGAATGGCTGCAATCAAGAATTCACTGCCGCGTCGCAAGTTCGACGTGGTCATCGTCGGTGCTGGCGGCTCGGGGATGCGCGCTTCGCTGCAACTCGCGCGCGCTGGCCTGTCGGTTTGCGTGCTCTCGAAGGTGTTCCCCACGCGTTCGCACACGGTGGCGGCGCAGGGCGGCATCGGCGCCTCGCTCGGCAACATGAGCGAAGACAACTGGCACTACCACTTCTACGACACGATCAAGGGCTCCGACTGGCTCGGCGACCAGGACGCGATCGAGTTCATGTGCCGTGAAGCGCCGAACGCCGTGTACGAACTCGAACACATGGGCATGCCGTTCGACCGTAACGCCGACGGCACGATCTACCAGCGCCCGTTCGGCGGCCACACGGCCAACTACGGCGAGAAGCCGGTCCAGCGCGCCTGTGCGGCGGCTGACCGTACCGGCCACGCGCTGCTGCACACGCTGTACCAGCAGAACGTCGCGGCGAAGACCACGTTCTTCGTCGAATGGATGGCGCTCGACCTGATCCGCGACGCCGACGGCGACGTGCTCGGCGTGACCGCGCTCGAAATGGAAACGGGCGACGTCTACATCCTCGAAGGCAAGACCACGCTGTTCGCCACGGGCGGCGCAGGCCGGATCTTCGCGGCATCGACCAACGCGTTCATCAACACCGGTGACGGCCTCGGCATGGCGGCCCGTTCGGGCATCGCGCTGCAGGACATGGAGTTCTGGCAGTTCCACCCGACCGGCGTGGCCGGCGCGGGCGTGCTGATCACGGAAGGCGTGCGCGGCGAAGGCGGCATTCTGCGTAACTCGAACGGCGAGCGCTTCATGGAGCGTTACGCGCCGACCCTGAAGGACCTGGCGCCGCGCGACTTCGTTTCGCGTTCGATGGACCAGGAAATCAAGGAAGGCCGTGGCGTGGGTCCGCATAAGGACCACGTGCTGCTCGACCTCTCGCACATCGGCGCCGAGACGATCATGAAGCGTCTGCCGTCGATCCGCGAAATCGCGCTCAAGTTCGCCAATGTGGACTGTATCAAGGAGCCGATCCCGGTCGTGCCGACCATCCACTACCAGATGGGCGGCATCCCGACGAACATCAACGGCCAGGTCGTTGGCACGCCGAAGGGTCACGAAGAAGTCGTCAACGGCTTCTACGCCGTGGGCGAATGCTCGTGCGTCTCGGTGCACGGCGCGAACCGTCTCGGCACGAACTCGCTGCTCGACCTCGTGGTGTTCGGCCGTGCGGCTGGCAACCACATCGTCAAGCACGTCAAGGAGCTCAAGGAGCACAAGCCGCTGCCGGCCGACGCCGCCGACTTCGCGCTCTCGCGCCTCGCCGAGCTCGACAAGTCGACCTCGGGCGAGTACGCGCAAAGCGTCGCGAACGACATCCGCGGCTCGATGCAGAAG
Source organism: Paraburkholderia sp. BR10937 (assembly GCF_040965695.1). Classification (NCBI taxonomy): domain Bacteria; kingdom Pseudomonadati; phylum Pseudomonadota; class Betaproteobacteria; order Burkholderiales; family Burkholderiaceae; genus Paraburkholderia; species Paraburkholderia sp. BR10937. The sequence continues at coordinate 20,601 of NZ_JBFRCL010000029.1, read as the reverse complement.
CACGCAGGCGTGTTCCGCACGTCGAAGCTGCTCGCAGACGGCGTGCAGGACATCGCGCAGATCGCCGAGCGCGCGAAGCACATCCACCTGAAGGACAAGTCGAAGGTGTTCAACACGGCGCGCGTGGAAGCGCTCGAAGTGGCGAACCTGATCGAAGTTGCGCGCGCAACGATGGTTTCGGCCGAAGCCCGTAAGGAAAGCCGTGGCGCACACGCACAGAGCGACTACGAACACCGCGACGACGAAAACTGGCTGCGCCATACGCTCTGGTTCAGCGAAGGCGACCGACTCGATTACAAGCCGGTCCACATGCAACCGCTGACCGTCGAGTCCGTGCCGCCGAAGGCGCGTACGTTCTAAGGCACACGCCAGTCAAAAGGAATTGGAAATGGCCAAACGCATTTTTGAAGTCTATCGCTACGACCCGGACAAGGACGCAGCGCCGCGCATGCAGACGTACGAGCTGGAAATCACGCACGAGCGCATGCTGCTCGACGCGCTGGTCAAGCTCAAGGAACTGGACGAGACGCTGTCGTTCCGCCGTTCGTGCCGTGAAGGCGTGTGCGGTTCGGACGCCATGAACATCAACGGCAAGAACGGTCTCGCCTGCCTGACGAACCTGAACGACCTGCCGGCGAAGATCGTGCTGCGTCCGCTGCCGGGCCTGCCCGTCGTGCGCGACCTGATCTGCGACTTCACGCAGTTCTTCAACCAGTACCACTCGATCAAGCCGTACCTGATCAACGACACGCCGCCGCCCGAGAAGGAGCGTCTGCAGTCGCCTGAGCAGCGTGACGAACTCGATGGCCTGTACGAGTGTATTCTGTGCGCAAGCTGCTCGACTTCCTGCCCGAGCTTCTGGTGGAACCCGGACAAGTTCGTCGGCCCGGCAGGTCTGCTGCAGGCTTACCGCTTCATCGCGGACAGCCGCGACGAAGCGACCGGCGAGCGCCTCGACAACCTCGAGGACCCGTACCGTCTGTTCCGTTGCCATACGATCATGAACTGCGTCGACGTTTGCCCGAAGGGCCTGAACCCGACGAAGGCGATCGGCAAGATCAAGGAACTGATGTTCCGCCGCGCGGTTTGATGTTGTTGTTCTGAAATGGAATCGCACCAGTCTGACCCCCATCGCCGCGCGCGCCTTCGCTGGCGCGCGCGGCGCGGCCTGCTCGAAAATGATCTGATTTTTGAGCGGTTTTTCGAGCGCTATGAGCATGAACTCAGCGACGCCGACGTGGGTGCTCTCACGCGCCTGCTCGAGCTGAGCGATAACGACCTGATGGACTTGCTGCTCGCGCGCAAGGAACCAGAAGGCGACCTTGCCGACCCGGACGTGAAGCGGGTGCTGGAGCTGCTTCGGAACGTCTGAGCTCGGCGGCGCGCAGTTATGTCGACTGTCGCCGCGCCGGACGTACAAAACTATCGAATCCCGTGTTTATCTTCGATTGAGGATGTGCTATGACCCCGTCTGATGTAAAAGCCACGCTATCGTTCAGCGACAATTCGCCGAGCGTCGAACTGCCGATCTACAAGGGCACGATGGGCCCGGATGTGATCGACATCCGCAAACTGTACGGTCAGACCGGCAAGTTCACGTATGACCCGGGCTTCATGTCGACGGCGTCGTGCAACTCGGCGATCACGTACATCGACGGGGACAAGGGCGAGCTGCTCTACCGCGGCTACCCGATCGACAACCTCGCGCAAAACGCCGACTTCCTCGAAACCTGCTACCTGCTGTACCGCGGCGAACTGCCGAACGCGGCGCAGAAGGAAGAGTTCGTGAAGACCGTCACGCAGCACACGATGGTTCACGAGCAGATGCAGTTCTTCTTCCGCGGCTTCCGTCGCGACGCGCACCCGATGGCGATTCTGGTCGCCGCAGTCGGCGCGCTGTCGGCGTTCTATCACGACTCGCTCGACATCAACAACCCGAAGCATCGTGAAGTTTCGGCGATCCGCATGATCGCGAAGCTGCCGACGCTCGTCGCCATGGCGTACAAGTACTCGATCGGCCAGCCGTTCGTGTATCCGCAGAACAATCTGTCGTACAGCGCGAACTTCATGCGCATGATGTTCTCGAACCCGTGCGAAGAGTACAAGGTCAACGACGTGCTCGTGCGCGCCCTCGACCGCATCCTCATCCTGCACGCCGACCACGAGCAGAACGCTTCGACCTCGACGGTGCGTCTGGCCGGTTCGTCGGGCGCGAACCCGTTCGCGTGTATCGCCGCTGGTATCGCCTGTCTGTGGGGCCCGGCGCACGGTGGTGCGAACGAAGCCGCGCTGAACATGCTGGAAGAAATCGGTTCGCCGGACAAGATTCCTGAGTTCATCAAGCAGGTGAAGGACAAGAACTCGGGCGTGAAGCTGATGGGCTTCGGTCACCGCGTGTACAAGAACTACGACCCGCGTGCGAAGCTCATGCGCGAAACGTGCTACGAAGTGCTGAACGAACTCGGTCTGCACGACGATCCGCTCTTCAAGCTCGCCATGCAGCTCGAAAAGATCGCGCTGGAAGACGAATACTTCGTGTCGCGCAAGCTGTACCCGAACGTCGACTTCTACTCGGGTATCGTGCAGCGCGCGCTGGGCATCCCGACCTCGATGTTCACGTGTATCTTCGCGATGGCACGTACGGTGGGCTGGATTGCGCAGTGGAACGAAATGATCGCCGACCCCGAGCAGAAGATCGGCCGTCCGCGTCAGCTGTTCATCGGCGAAACGCCGCGCGAAGCGAAGCCGATCTCGCAACGCTAAGCAGTTTTGCTTTGCCACGCCGCGCGCCCGATGGCGCGCCGCGTGCAAGCCTTCATGCAAACGCCCCGACGGGTTATCGCCCGTCGGGGCGTTTTCTTTGGCAAATGGCCAATAGACCTGTTGCGCGGTAGCAAGGATGCCGGGAGACGAGCACGAGGGTTGTGAGAGCGAATTGCTGTTAGGGGTAGCGGAGTACGTCGATGGCGAGCTGTTCCTTCAATAATTCTGGAATACTAAGAAACAGGGGGGTGACGGATTGAATAGGCTTTGATTTTTTTGGCTGAGCTTCGTTGGCGTATTGTGAGATTCGATTTTAGTCTGAGTTGTTTGGCAGATGTTAAATCAGACTAGTCTTATATTCGAATCTTAGAACGAATAGAAATATGAACAATTGGCCTACGTCAGATTTTGCTGAATCGGGATCTACTGGACTGCGCATGCTAGGTGGCAGAGGTGCAGAATGACCAGTGCTACACATGATTCGCGATCGAAATGCCTAACGTGTGATGGATATGATCCCAACTCGGCGCCGTAGCCATCGGAATCGACAATAGGGTGTCTATTGGCGTGGCTCTCGATTTTTCGGATTTCACTTTCAGCATCCGTTCACGCGAACTCGACAAGTGCAATGAATTAATGATTTTTTGGTCATCGTGATTGTGATTAATCCGCTTCTTGATTTTTCGAATTAAGAACAAACGGAGTGCCATTGCATGGCCACGAACGAACGTATTATCCCGGCAAGGGTCGCGGACGACGGTTCCGCACACTACACCTCTGTTACGTCTCCCCCGGATGACAGTACGGCGGTGTATTACATGATCCCAAATCGGGTGATTCCGGTCATCATTGTCCCGGGCGTGATGGGTACAAATTTGATGAATCGGCGACAAAAGCCAGTATGGCTCGCGGACGGAACATGGAGCGTCTTGAAAGAATGGGGTAGTCGAGGACCAGAGAAGCGTAAGGTGAAACTCGATCCAGCAAATACTTTGGTTTATAGCGGAGGTGCGCTACCGGCAGGCACACAACTTTCGGACGCTGAGTTGCGTCGTCGGGGCTGGGGTGAGGTTGCCAACATGAGCTACGGAACGTTCCTGCCTTGGCTTGAAAATGCCTTGAACGACGCGGATACCTGCAAGAACGGGTGGCGGGCGACACTGATGAAAGACTTGCGCGATCCAGTCCCGGGGATAACCCCGCTCTTACATGAGGAGGTGGCGCTCTCCTACAAATATCATTTGCCGGTACACGCGGTCGGATATAACTGGTTGCAGTCGAACGCCGATTCCGCCAATCGATTGGGCGAGAAGATTAACGAATATAAAAATTACTACCGAAGCCAACGCAAGCAATGCGACTACGTTATTTTAGTGACCCATTCAATGGGAGGCCTCGTTTCACGGTGGTATTCGGAAAATACGGGTGGCAACGCCAATATCCTTGGAATATTGCACGCGGTGATGCCAACAACCGGTTCGGCAACTGCATACAAGCGTGTGAAAAGCGGCACCGAGATGCCAGTCGGGATTGCTGTGGGTGCCAATGCTGCTGAGATGACTGCGGTCTTTGCCCAGTCACCTGGACCGCTTCAGCTACTCCCTAGCGCGGAGTACGGCATGGGGTGGCTGAAAATCCGTGACGGCTCACAGTCGGCAGCTCTCCCAGTTGCTGATCCTTACGGAGAGGTCTATCTGTCCCGTGGACAATGGTGGAGTCTTTGCGACGACAAATTAATCAACCCAATCGATGCGAATAAACAGACGGTTGATCAGGACTGGGCCTCCTATGAGCGAATCATCAACAAATTGGTCATTCCTTTCCATCTGGGGCTAGCTGGGAAGTACCACAATAACTCCTACGCATTTTACGGAGACGATGATGCCCACAAGACATGGGGCGAGGTGGTATGGGAGAGAAAGATAGGCACCGTTCTGAAGTGGGCAGATGCCTATGCCAAGGTCGATGACCTTACCAGCGGGCAGGTCATACGGGATAAGGGTACAGGCGACCAGGATTTGCTTCAACGCAGTGGGAGGGACCCGCTTGCCACACACTATACATTGCGGCCTGCTGCACAGAGCGGTGACGGGACCGTTCCCGCCGTTTCGGGTGCAGCCCCGAGGGGAAAGATCAAGCTATGTGTTGGACACAAGGATGTAGACCACGAGGGCGCATATAAGAAAAAGCCACAGATGCTCTTTGCGCTTTGGGCTGTCACACGGATCGTGTATCGAGCGAAGGAGACGAAAATGGCTTATGTCGAATGAGAACACTATTGATCACGATACTCGCGTGCATGATGGCGCTGGTGTCCGCATGCAACCGGGAGAAACCGATGACCGAGCAGGAAAAAGCCACCGTTCACGCGTTGACTACGGAACTCGAAACGCGCTGTATGGGCCGATATCTAATTGATCTACCAAAGGATATTCGGACGTTTGGCGACAGCTTCATTGAAGGTGTGACGTTTGAGGCTATACCAGCATCCAAAGCGGAATTCCTCCAGAACATCTCGGCTCGGGAGGCAAACCTCAACTCCCTCGTGAATCTGGCCGGAGGATATCGTGTCCTGTACGAGCACGGGGTCGTTCCGGCAATAGCAGACAGCTATTACTTCGTTTCACTCGAATCCCCTAAAGGGCAAAGCTCCGATATGCCGCGCATCGTAGAAGCATACCGCTGGGATCGTGGTTACCAGATAAAGCTACAAAGTGAAGCAACCGACATGGTCAATTCAGTATATGTAAGGGAGAACAAAGGTACGCCATACGGCATCCACGGCGAACTGATAAACGATGTTCCGGAAAAGAAGCGGCTTGTCTTTGGTCTTCTCGGCAGGGTGGAAGGTCGTGACGAGGCCACGATTCCAACTGTCCCCGGCGTGTGCTTTCTTGGCGGATTCTTGCATGGGTCTGCCGGGGAGAAAGAGGATCTGTCTGGCCAATACTACCTGCGCGATAAGCAAGACGTGAATTTTGTCCTTGAGACAACCTCTTTTATTCATGAGAAGACCACGCTGCTTCAACGTGGCGATAGTATTAATGACGCTCTCAAAGAGCGTAACGGCCATACTGTTCGAAAAGGCGTGGTTGACCTACCGGGTATGCAGGCCGAGGAGTGGCTGATGGCGGGTACAACGTATCTTTATATCCCGGGTCATCATTTTGTCCTGGAGGCAAATTCGAAAACAGGAAGTGCGCTTACGCCGTTAGTGGAACTCGATTTGGACAACGGCGACATCTTGCCAGACGATTGGCAAGGTGATCCGCCTCGCAAGGCGTCGCTTACGGAAAAGGAGGCCGTCGCACTTTGGGACGCTGTATCGCGGACACTTCGTCCACGTCCCAACGGCTTTTGAGCGGGGCTGCCTTTCAAGGCTGCCCGGTAGGAGCACCCCTCATCTATATACGGCGACGCGCGTGTGGTTCAGATCCAGCCGTCGATCTTCAGCCCGCTCGCTGCTTCCGCTTCTTCGCGCGTGACCTCGCGCACCGTCTCGCCGAAGCTCCACACGTGGCCTTCGGGGTCGCATGCCACATAGACGCGGTCGCCGTAGAACTGATCCGCCGGCTCGCGGATGATCTTTGCCCCGGCGGCGCGGGCGCGTTCGCAGTGCGCGTCGAGGCCGCTTTTCAACTGCACGTGTACGGACTGCGTGTTCTTGCCGTCCGCGTCGGCCGGGCTCGCGTAGGGCATGCCGGGCCAGCCGCTACAAATCATCACGTAGCCGTCCCCAAAGCGCATTTCCGAGTGACCGAGCTTCCCGTCCGGCGACGTGACGACGAACTGGCGCGTAAAGCCGAACGCCTTTTCGAGCCAGTCGAGCGCGGCGAACGGATCGCGATAGTAGATGGCAGACCCGAAGGCAGGACGCGGCGAGGTGTTGCTCATGTTTGTCTCCTGGCTGTATGTGTGACGAATCTAGCACCAGCGTGGTGCGATTGCGCGCAGCGCGTTCATGCACGGCCATTACCTCCGACGTAATCGTCAGCGCGCACGGCATCGACGACGATGTCGCTCATCGGCACACCCCACCCGCAAGGAGCGACGACCATGGCAACCTTCAACGCCCGCCAACCCGGCTACATCCGCATCGACGACGATACCGCGCTGCACTATCGCGACTGGGGCGATGGCGCACCGCTCGTGTTCCTCTCGGGCTGGACGCTCAACGCCGACATGTGGAACTATCAGTGCGCGCCGCTCGCGGCCGCGGGTTTTCGCTGCGTGGCCTACGACCGGCGCGGGCATGGCCGCTCCAGCGACCCGGGCCGCGGCTACGACTACGACACGCTCGCCGACGATCTCGAAGCCGTCCTTGCCGCCCGAGGTCTGGAGCGCGTCACGCTGGTTGGCCATTCGTTCGCGAGCGGCGAGATCGTGCGCTATTTAAGCCGCTACGGCTCGCGCCGCGTGGCAGGCATTGTGCTGGTTTCACCGGCGTCGACGCCGTGCTTGCTCAAGACTGCTGACAATCCCGGCGGGCTCGATGCGAGCCTTTTCGAAGCGTCCATCGACGAGATGCTCACGTCGTTTCCCGACTGGATCTCGCGGCGCGCCGAAGGATACTTCAGCCCCGGTACGTCGCACGCGGTCATTCAGTGGACGGCCGACATGATGCTGGACACGTCGCTCTATGGCGCGGCGCAACTGTCGCGCGTGCAGATGGTCACCGACTTCCGCCGCGAACTGGCCGCGATCGACGTGCCGGCGCTCGTGCTGCACGGCGACTGCGATGCCTCGGCGCCGCTCGAGATCACCGGACGCCCCACGGCGGCCGCGCTCGAGTACGCGACGCTGAACGTATATGAGGGCGGTACGCATGGCATGTACTTCAACCACGCCGCGCGTGTGAACGACGATATCCGCGCGTTCGTCACGCGGTGGCAGGCGTGAAATGCGGCACGGCCAGCTGGCGGATACACGTCGCGGATACAAGTCGTAATCAGGGCCCGGCCGCCCGCGCCGGGCGTAAAGGAATAGCGCCTCTGCGCCCCTCGTTTTGCAGATGACACGCGGCCGGCGCGAGCCCGCTCACGCGCCGTGTGCCAGGCGTACCGATGGAGTCTTCACGGCCAAGGCGCACAGCCCGTGCGCCGCGAGGCCGGTCCGTCGAGAGGGGCGACATCATGCGCAAACTTCTCGCTTTCACGGCGCTGGCCGGTCTGCTGAGCGCGTGCACGACACCGGTCGCGTCGCAGCAGCCCGCGGACGCGTCGTACTACCCGCCACCGCCCGACTGCCGCACCGTCACCGGCACTGCCGAGATCGACGGCGCGCCGCAGGTGATCAGCGGTCTCGCCTGCCTGCAGCCCGACGGCACCTGGCAGATCGTGCAGGGTAACGACGGCACCCAGGTCTACCCCATGGCATGGAACGACACGACGACCTGGTACGCTGGCCCATGGTACGGCTGGTGGCCGCCGGTGTTCGTGGGCGGCTCGTTCGTGTTCGTCGATCACTTCCATCACTTTCATCGCATGGATCACGTCTTTCCGGGCGGGCCGCATATGCATCCGGGGCCAGGCATGCACGGCGGATTTCATGGCGGATTTCGCGGTGGTCGCGGCGGCGTCTGGAGCGGGACGGGTGGCATGCACGGCGGCTCGCATCGCTGAAACACATCGCACAGCCTGATTTGCGCACGGCGAATCCTTTATGATGGAGCGCGCCTTCCCACCCGAGACGCTCCATGTTTTTCGCCGCGCATTCCCTGCATCGCCGCCTGAGCATTGCGATCGGCACGCTCGCGATCCTCGTCGGCGTGCTGGGTGCGCTCGGCACCTTCCTCGTCGTGCGCAGTCTCGCCGCCGAGTTCAACACGACGCTGCGCGACGCCGCCGCGCACGTGCAGACCGGCGTGCCGCACCGCGTGATCGAGCCGCGCGGCGACGGTGACGCCGCCGACAATTTCGTCGTGCAGATCTGGTCCGCCGACGACGGCGAAGTCCCGAGCCGCACGAGCAACGCGCGTATCGCGTTGCCGCGCGCGCAAAGCGGCTTCTCGTCGGTCGATTACGACGGCGAGTCCTGGGACGTGTTCGCGCTCGCCGCCGGCGACGAATACATTCAGGTGGCCGAATCGCGCAGCATGCGCAATCGCAACGCCTTGCGCGTGGCGTTCTGGAGCCTGCTGCCCGTGCTCGCGCTGCTGCCGCTGCTCGCGCTCACGATCGCGGTGACGGTGCGCGTTTCGCTGCGGCCGCTGGAGCGCGTCGGGCGGCGTGCGGCGAAGGTCGATCTGCACGACCTCAAGCCGCTCGAAGTGGGGCAGGCGCCCGTCGAGCTGCGGCCCTTCGTCGAGTCGATCAACCGCATGATCGAGCGCCTTTCCGTGCTCGTGAATGCCGAGCGCATGTTCATCGCCGACGCCGCGCACGAACTGCGTTCGCCGATCTCCGCCATGCAGTTGCAGATCGACAACCTGCACAACGCGCCGCCCGACCAGTACTCCGAGCGCTTCGACGAACTGCGCCGCGGCATCGTGCGCACCGGGGCGCTCGTTTCGCAACTGCTCGGTCTGGCGCGCGCCGAAATCGGCAGCACGCAACGCATGCTGGCGGAGGTGCCGCTCGCGCAGGTCGTCACGGACGTGCTGGCCGACCTGCTGCCGCTCGCCGACGCGCGCGGCGTCGATCTGGGCGTGACGCGCCTCGACGACGTGACCGTGCGCGCCACCGAGACCGACATGCGCGTGCTCGTGCGCAATCTCGTGGACAACGCGATCCGCTATAGCCACGCAGGCGCGAACGTGGACGTGGCGGTGTGCCGCGAGGACCAGGGCGTCGTCATCGACGTCACCGATAACGGCCCCGGCATTGCAGAGGCCGATTTGCCGCGCGTGTTCGACCGGTTTTTCCGAGCGGGCGGTCATCGGGGCGGCCCGCGCGGCGAGCATGACTCGCACGGCAGCGGCCTCGGCCTCGCCATCGCGCAGGCGGTGGCGCGCAGCTATCGCGGGTGCGTGACGCTCGCGAACCGGCGCGACGGGCAAAGCGGCATCGTCGCGCGTATCGAACTACCGCGCGAGTTGCCGCGCGCGTGAGCGTCGCGTCGATCCAGCGAACACAGCTCAGGCAAAATCCGGGAAAGCATGCGAAACAAAGGAAGGACACGATGCGCATTCTGCTGATCGAAGACGATCTGCTGATCGGCCCTGCGCTGCTGCGCGCGTTGAAGGACGCGTCGTACAGCGTCGACTGGGTGCGCACGGGCGAGAGCGGCCGCGACGCCATTCGCGACGGCTCGTATACGGCGGTGCTGCTCGACCTGGGGCTCGGCGACATGAGCGGGCTCGACGTGCTGCGTGCGCTGCGCGAGTCGCAGGACGCCACGCCCGTGCTCATCATCACCGCGCGCGACGACGTGGACACGCGCGTGGAAGGCCTCGATCTTGGCGCCGACGACTATCTCGTGAAGCCATTCGAGAGCAAGGAGCTGCTCGCGCGCATCCGCGCCGTGGTGCGGCGCAAGTCGGGCTTTGCCTCGCCGACCATGGGCAGCGGCCGGGTCACGCTCGACATGAACGCGCGGCGCCTGATGTTCGATGGCCAGTCCGACGATCTCTCCGCGCGCGAATATGCACTCATGCTCGCGCTGCTCGAGCGGCCGGGCGCGATCCTGTCGCGTCAGCAAATCGAGGAGCGGCTCTATGGGTGGGGCGAGGAAGTGGAAAGCAACGCGGTGGACGCCGTGATCTACAGCGTGCGCCGCAAGTTCGGCCACGCGGTGATCCGCAATGTGCGCGGGCTCGGCTGGGCCGTGTGCTTGTGAGCGCCCGGTGCAATCGAAAATAAAAAAGCGCGCAACAAGCTGCGCGCTGTAAAAACCGCGGCGAGCGCGGGGCTCGCCGCGTGGCGCGATGCGCGGGGGAAGGTCACGCATCGCGCGCGAACTTACGCCAGCAGGCGCTGCCAGGGTTCCTTCTGCCATGCACGGCTAAGCGAGGCGAGCAGCGCGACTTCGCTTTCGGCCACGTGGCGGTCCGAATACACGGCTACATGGCACAGATTCAGCACTTCGGCACGCAGCGCGGGATCGTCGAGCTCGCGCATCACCTGCTGCATCACGTCGGAGTCGAGCTTGCACGCATCGCTCCAGTTCAGGTGCGACGTGGTCTGCAAGTCTTCGCAGAGGCCCTTGAGAATGTCGCCGAATTCGCCGGGCGCGAGGCCGAGCCGGTCGGCAAGGCGCGCGCGATGGACGGCTGCAAGCTCCTCGCTGCTCAGGTGGCCGTCTGCGAGCAGCGCGACGGCGACGATCCGGCCCGCGGCTTGCGGGCTGTTGCAGGTGTAGGTACGCATGGTCAGGAATCCTCTTGAAACGTGATGTCGATGAAACGGTAGGCTTGGCCGCGGCTCAGTCGAAGATATCCTGCAGCCACGACTTGCGACGATGGCCATTGCCGCGATAGCTTTCGTGGGCGCGGCGCGGGGCGTAGTCGCCGTGTTGCGCGTCGTGCTTCGAACCGTGCTGGCGGAATGCCTGTGCATCGCCTTCGTTGCGATAGTGCCGGTTGGCGCTGCGTTCGATCAGCTTGTCGAGTTCGCCGCGACCGAGCCAGACGCCGCGACACCGCGGGCAGTAGTCGAGTTCGACGCCCTGTCGCTCGGCGAGTGAGAGGGTGACGTCAGGGCAGTTGGGGCATTTCATGATGCGCTCCGTGATGAGTGACAGGTCATCGAGGCCCCGGCCGTCTTGCGTGGAGGGCAACGCGGCCTCGATGGAACCCATCCTGGCAGAGCAAAATGAGCGAAGAATGAGGAGCGCGGAGGCGCTCCGTTCGAGTCGGGTTCGGCTTCAGGACGTGCCGAGCGTGTCCCTCGGCTTCTGCGTCCTGACGAGCGACACCACCACGCCGCCCGCGAGCAGCGCGGCGGTCACGCCAAGGCTGAACAGGGCGGGAATCTTGCCGATGATGCCCACCAGAAAGATCTTCGCGCCGATGAACACCAGCACGAGCGCGAGCGCATGCTTGAGGTAATGAAAGCGATGCGCCATGGCCGCGAGCGCGAAGTAGAGCGCGCGCAGGCCGAGCACGGCGAAGATGTTGCTCGTATAGACGATGAACGGATCGGTCGTGATCGAGAAAATCGCCGGGATCGAATCGACGGCGAAGATCAGGTCGGCGAACTCGATCAACAGGAGGGCGAGCAGGAGCGGCGTGGCGAGCAGCACAGGCTTGCCGGTGCGCGGATGCGCTTGCCACACGAGGAACGCGCGGCCCTCGAGCTGCGGCGTGACCGGTAGCTTGCGGCGCAGCCAGCGCAGGAGGGCGCTGTCGTCCACGCCGGGCTCTTGCTTCGGGCCCAGCAGCATCTTCACCCCGGTCACGGCGAGAAATACGCCGAACACGTACAGCATCCACTCGAAGTGCGTGACGAGCGCGGCGCCGAGCCCGACCATCACGGCGCGCAGCACCAGCACACCGACGATGCCCCAGAACAGCACGCGATGCTGAAGCTGACGCGGCACGGCGAGCGCGCCGAAGATCGACGCGATCACGAACACGTTATCGAGCGACAACGACTTTTCGATCAGATAACCGGTGATGTACTCGGTAGCGGGCTGCGCGCCGAGCTGCCACCAGACGAAGCCGCCGAACAGCATGCCCACGGCGACATAACCGAGCGAGAGCCAGAGACTTTCGCGGATGCCGATTTCGTGGTCGTCACGGTGCAGCACGCCGAGGTCGAGTACGAGCAGCACGATCACCACCGCGAGGAAGGCGATCCAGAGCCACGCGGGCTGACCGAGGAAGGAGGCCGTGGCGATCGGCGCGAGCATGGTCGATCCTTTGAACGTAGAGGGAAACGCGGCCCCCGTGCGCGGTTTTTGCGGACACAAGCGGCCGACTGGGCCTGGCGCCCATACGGTCAAGGATAGTGGCGAAGAATGAGCGGTGAATGAGCGATGGCCGGGCAAGCGCCTGCTCGCGCGATGCGCGCCGGCCTGACGCCGGTGAGGCGGCCCGCCGCGCTAGAACTGGTAATTGATCGAGACGTCGCAAACGCCGCCCGTCTTCGACTGGATGATCGGGCTGTGCGAGGCGCTGCCGAGCAGGCGCTTGATGGCGCCGTCCGCGCTCACGAACCAATGTTTGTTGACGAAATACACCATCGTGATGCCGAAGCCGGCTGACTTGAGGCCCGCGCTCGCGTCGTACTGACGGTAGCCCGATGCGGCCGCTTGCTGCGGCGTCACGCCAAACCAGCTCTGCATGTAGTTCGAGTCGGCGAACGTGACCGAGGGGCCGGCGAACCAGTAGAAGTTCTGGTTGCTGCCCGGCAGCGGCATATAGGCGCCGAGATCCGCGGTCCAGCCGTTCGAACCGCCGAAACTGCGCGTGAAGGCGGTGCGGAACACGAGCGGAAAGTCCTTCGAAATCACATATTCACCGGCGACCTTCAATTCCGGCGCCGGGTTGATGTTGCCCATGCCGTGCAGCCGCGTCGGGTCGTCCTGACCGCGCCGCCCGAGGTCATAGGCCCCCGCGACGCTCACGCGCCAGTTCGGGCCCTGCAGAACGTTGACGCCGAAGCCTTCGCCCGTCGAGCCGAACAGGATGTCCTTGTAGCGCAGGTCAATGCTTGGCCCGACCAGCGTGTGATAGCGGTCCGAGCCGTCGTAGCGCGGTTCGAAGGTCGCGCCCACGCCGAGCCGTGCCTCGAAGTCGGGACGGTTCGGCTGAAACATCTTTTCGAGCGGGATGCCTGCGGAATATTGCCATTCGCCGAGCGGCGAGGGGGTCTGCGCTTCGGCGCGCGGGGCGAGCGCGGCGAGGGCGCATGCCGCGGCGGCGAGCGACGCACGCTGCGTGGCCCGCGAGCGGCGCGGCGCGGCGGGTTTTATTCTGCTTTTTCGTTGTTGCGCAGTGCGGATTGCGAGTGGCATGAAGCCTCCGGGTTTGCCTGGTCGGCCGCGGCGTCGTTCGTTGAGTGCGACGCACTCACGATGGAACTCCGCGCGGCCGGGCTCGTCTCGCAAACCTCGTGCCTGGCTTATCCATGACCGGGCGGCGTCCGCCCGGCGGCTCGCGGCGCCCGCTTCAAGCGATGACCGTCAAACGCGCGAAACAAGCCTGGATAATCAGGAAAGCTAACTGAATTGGGGGGATTCGACGCACCGTTCTGGAGCGCCGCATTCGCCCCGATTAAACCCTGGCGCCAATTTGCCGTTAGACAGCCATGGACCTCGGCGATGCGGCCCCCCCTGTGTCGCGGAGCCGAAGCCCATGTTGCACCGTTCTCACAGCGGTCACCAACTTGCGCCGGTCGTGGTCGGGCCGGCGCATTCCCTTTTTGCATCCCCGAACCCTTTCAACGCGCGGCACAGCGGCGCCCGCTACGGCGTGGCGCAGATCCGCGACGACGACGCGCGCGACGGGTAACGCTGATACAGGTATCGCGACTACCACCATAACTCCCTGTTTTTTATCGCTTTTTTCGGGAAAGGCCCTGTGGCGAGCGGATTTCGCGTGGCATAATCGATTCACACCGTATTGCCCCGCAGACAAACATTTCCCCGCACATCATGGCAAAGACGCTCTACGACAAATTGTGGGACACGCATGTGGTCCACACGGAAGACGATGGCACGACGATTCTCTACATCGACCGTCATCTGTTGCACGAAGTCACCAGTCCGCAGGCATTCGAAGGCCTGAAGATGCATGAGCGCCCGGTGTGGCGCATCAGCGCGAACCTGGCCGTTTCCGACCACAACGTGCCGACCACCGACCGCAGCCACGGCATTGCCGACCCGGTCTCGAAGCTGCAGGTGGACACGCTCGATTCGAACTGCGACGCCTTCGGCATCACGCAGTTCAAGATGGCCGACCAGCGCCAGGGCATCGTGCACATCGTCGGTCCGGAACAGGGCGCAACGCTGCCTGGCATGACCATCGTCTGCGGCGACTCGCACACGTCCACGCACGGCGCGTTCGGTGCGCTCGCGCACGGCATCGGCACGTCGGAAGTCGAGCACGTGCTGGCCACGCAAACGCTCCTGCAAAAGAAGAGCAAGAACATGCTCGTGAAGGTCGAGGGCCAACTGCCGCGCGGCTGCACCGCGAAGGACATCGTGCTCGCCATCATCGGCAAGATCGGCACGGCGGGCGGCACGGGCTACGCCATGGAGTTCGGCGGCTCGATGATCCGCAGCCTCACGATGGAAGGCCGCATGACCGTATGCAACATGGCGATCGAAGGCGGCGCGCGCGCCGGCATGGTCGCCGTGGACGACACCACGATCGACTACCTCAAGGGCCGTCCGTTCTCGCCGCAGGGTGCGGAGTGGGATCAGGCCGTCGAGTACTGGAAGAACTTCCGCACCGACGAAGGTGCGCACTTCGACCGCGTGGTCGAACTGAGCGCGGCCGACATCGTGCCGCAGGTCACGTGGGGCACGTCGCCGGAAATGGTCACGGCAGTCGACAGCCGCGTGCCGGATCCCGAGCGCGAGAAGGACCCGGTCAAGCGCGACGCGATGGAGCGCGCGCTGCAGTACATGGCGCTCGAACCGAATACGCCGATCGAGTCGATCAAGCCGGACAAGATTTTCATCGGCTCGTGCACGAACGCGCGCATCGAAGACCTGCGCTCCGCCGCTTACGTCGTGAAGAAGCTCGGCCGCCGCGTGGCGCCGAACATCCGCCTCGCGATGGTCGTGCCGGGCTCGGGTCTCGTGAAGGCGCAAGCCGAGCGCGAAGGCCTCGACAAGGTGTTCACCGAAGCCGGTTTCGAATGGCGCGAGCCGGGCTGCTCGATGTGTCTCGCGATGAACGCCGACCGGCTGGAGCCGGGCGAGCGCTGCGCGTCGACCTCGAACCGCAACTTCGAAGGCCGCCAGGGCGCGGGCGGTCGCACGCACCTCGTGAGCCCGGCCATGGCAGCCGCCGCGGCAATCGAAGGCCATTTCGTCGACATTCGCAAGCTGGGCTGAGCTGAGGCTACACGGATCATGGAAAAATTCATCGTACACACCGGCGTCGTGGCGCCGCTCGATCGCGAGAATGTCGATACCGACGCGATCATTCCCAAGCAGTTCCTCAAGTCGATCAAGCGCACCGGCTTCGGCCCGAATGCCTTCGACGAATGGCGTTACCTCGACCACGGCGAGCCGGGCCAGGACAACTCGAAGCGCCCGCTCAACCCGGACTTCGTGCTGAACCAGCCGCGCTATCAGGGCGCCTCAGTGCTGCTCACGCGCAAGAACTTCGGCTGCGGCAGCTCGCGCGAGCACGCGCCGTGGGCGCTCGACCAGTACGGCTTCCGCGCGATCATCGCGCCGAGCTTCGCGGACATCTTCTATAACAATTGCTTCAAGAATGGCCTGCTGCCGATCGTGCTTTCCGAATCGGACGTGGATCACCTGTTCAACGAGACGTACGCGTTCAACGGCTTCCAGCTCACGGTCGATCTGGACAAGCAGGTCGTGCGCACGACGGACGGCTCGAAGGAATATCCGTTCGAAGTGGCCGCGTTCCGCCGCTACTGCCTGCTGAACGGCTTCGACGACATCGGCCTCACGCTGCGTCACGCCGACAAGATCCGCCAGTACGAAGCCGAGCGCCTCGCGCGCCAGCCGTGGCTGAACAACCGCGTGCTCTGATACCTGCATATACGCACACTGAACAAACAGCGAGGAATCACAGGATGAAGATTGCAGTGCTGCCGGGCGACGGCATCGGTCCCGAGATCGTCAAGGAAGCCGTCAAGGTGCTGAACGCACTGGGCGAAACGTTCGAGCTGGAAGAAGCGCCGGTTGGCGGCGCGGGCTACGAGGCTAGCGGCCATCCGCTGCCCGAGGCAACGCTCGCGCTGGCCAGGTCCGCCGACGCGATCCTGTTCGGCGCCGTGGGCGACTGGAAGTACGACAAGCTCGAGCGCGCGCTGCGTCCCGAGCAGGCCATTCTCGGCCTGCGCAAGCATCTGGAACTGTTCGCGAACTTCCGCCCGGCGATCTGCTATCCGCAGCTCACGGGGGCCTCGTCGCTGAAGCCGGAAATCGTTTCGGGCCTCGACATCCTGATCGTGCGCGAACTGAACGGCGACATCTACTTCGGCCAGCCGCGCGGCACGCGCGAAGCGCCGGACGGCAACTTCAAGGGCGCGCGCGAAGGCTTCGACACGATGCGCTATGCGGAGCCCGAAGTGCGCCGCATCGCTCACGTGGCGTTCCAGGCCGCGCAAAAGCGCCAGAAGAAGCTCACCTCTGTCGATAAGGCCAACGTGCTCGAAACGTCGCAGTTCTGGAAGGACATCATGATCGATGTCTCAAAGGAATATCCGGACGTCGAGCTGTCGCACATGTATGTCGACAACGCGGCCATGCAGCTCGTGAAGGCGCCGAAGGCGTTCGACGTGGTGGTGACCGGCAACATGTTCGGCGACATTCTCTCGGACGAAGCCGCGATGCTCACGGGCTCGATCGGCATGCTGCCCTCGGCCTCGCTCGACAAGAACAACAAGGGTCTGTACGAGCCGTCGCACGGTTCGGCGCCGGACATCGCGGGCAAGGGCATCGCCAACCCGCTCGCCACGATCCTTTCGGCCGCCATGATGCTGCGCTACTCGCTGGGCCGCCCGGAACAGGCGGACCGCATCGAGAACGCAGTGAAGAAGGTGCTGGAGCAAGGCTATCGCACCGCCGACATCATCACGCCGGACTGCAAGCAGGTCGGCACGGTGGCGATGGGCGATGCGGTGATCGCAGCGCTGTAAGGTCGCAAAAAGGGCACGCCGTTTCAGGCGCGCCCTTTTTTGTTTCGCGCGCCTGAACAGGCGTTGCAAATAGCGGAAAGTATGGTTTTTTCCGCGCAAATTAACTGTTTCGTGTATATTGCTTCGATGGCGAAGATCTCCCAGATCACGACTGTTACGAACATCCACGGCATGAATGCCCGTGCGATTTCGCTCGCCATCACCACGAAAACGACGATTATCAAAACGATCACCATTCGTTGATCGCTCGTCGTGCCCGCTCATCTTCCCCGCGCGGCCACGCCGGGCGAGCGAAGCGGGGAAGTGTCCATCTCAAGGGTTAGTCATGAACGTAGGTCTCGTAGGTTGGCGCGGCATGGTCGGCAGCGTGCTGATGCAGCGCATGCAGGAAGAACGTGATTTCGACCTGATCGAACCGGTGTTTTTCAGCACCAGCAACGCAGGCGGCGCGGCTCCGTCGTTCGCCAAAAACGAGACGAAGCTCAAGGACGCGAACAGCGTCGACGAGCTCAAGAAGTGCGACATCATCATCACCTGCCAGGGCGGCGACTACACCAACGAGGTGTATCCGAAGCTGCGCGCGGCAGGCTGGAACGGCTACTGGATCGACGCGGCCTCGGCGCTGCGCATGAAGGACGACGCCGTCATCATCCTCGACCCGGTCAACCTCGACGTCATCAAGGACGCGCTGGTCAAGGGTCAGAAGGACTTCGTCGGCGGCAACTGCACGGTCAGCCTCATGCTGATGGCGCTGGGCGGCCTGTTCCGCGAGAACCTCGTCGACTGGATGACGGCCATGACCTACCAGGCCGCTTCGGGCGCGGGCGCGCAGAACATGCGCGAACTGCTCTCGCAGATGGGCGCGCTCAACGCATCGGTCGCGAGCGACCTGGCGAATCCGTCGTCGGCGATCCTCGACATCGACCGCAAGGTGCTGGCCACCATGAACAGCGACGCCATGCCGACCGAACACTTCGGCGTGCCGCTCGCGGGCTCGCTGATTCCCTGGATCGACAAGGATCTCGGCAACGGCATGTCGAAGGAAGAGTGGAAGGGCGGCGCGGAAACCAACAAGATTCTCGGCAAGCCGGCCATGGGCCAGCCGGGCTCGATTCCGGTCGACGGCCTGTGCGTGCGTATCGGCGCGATGCGCTGCCACTCGCAGGCGCTCACGATCAAGCTGAAGAAGGACGTGCCGCTCGACGAGATCGACGGCATCCTCGCTTCGGCCAACGACTGGGTCAAGGTCGTGCCGAACCAGCGCGAGGCGTCGATGCGCGATCTGTCGCCGGCCGTGGTCACGGGCACGCTGTCGGTGCCGGTGGGCCGTCTGCGCAAGCTGGCCATGGGCGGCGAGTATCTGTCGGCCTTCACGGTGGGCGACCAGCTGCTGTGGGGCGCGGCTGAACCGCTGCGCCGCATGTTGCGCATTCTGCTCGACAAGTGAATGAATTAAACTACGCGGCTAATGACGCGTAGACAGGGTGAAAAGCGCCGCGCCAGTCGCGGCGCTTTTTTATTGCACGCTTTTTATTGCATGCATCGATGCAATCGCCCCGAAGCACACTCCTATTTGATCGACAGCCGCAAGAGCGGTATGCCAGGGCAACTGATGATCGTTCGATTTGATTCTGTTTCCGCCGCGCCTCGCGCGAAGCGCGCCCAAGGTCGGCGCGCCATCCGCGCCGCTGTGGCGGCGGCGAGTTTGCTGTTCTGCGGCCTCGCCGCTGCGCAGGGCGGCGCGAGTGCGACGCAAGGCGCGGCAGGTGCCAGTGCTCCCAGTGCTGCGTCGTCTGCCGCGGCTGCGGTGAGCATCGCGGGGCAATACACCGTTCATCCCGGCCAGTCGTTGCACGACGTGGCCGTCGACCTGACGCAGTCGCACGACAAGGCCGCGCTCGCACGCATGAGCCAGGCGCTGTTCGATGCGAACCCCAATGCGTTCATCAAGCAGGATCCCAGCCGCATGCGCGTGGGTGCGATGCTTAACGTGCCCGCTACGCCGGACGTTTCGAGTGCGGCGCAGGGCATGACGGCGGCAGCGGGTGGGACGGCTGCTTCGGCTGCCGCCCGCGCTGCCGCCACGGCGGCGACCGCACCTGCCAGCACACCCGCCGCTGCTTCGAGCGGCGCTGCCGAGGCTGTAGCGGCTGCATCGTCGGCGGCTGCTGCCGCAACGGGCGGCGCGAGTTCGGCAAGTGCTGCCGCGACGACTGCGGGGGCTGCCTCGGCAGTCGCAGCGAGCGGCCCCGAAGCGGCCGCGCAAGGCGCATCTGGTGCCGCTGCCGTGGGCGCCAGCGCCGTGGCGCCGGCGTCGGCGGCCAGCGACTCGCACGTATGGAGCGGTGCGGTCCAGCAGGCCCCGGCCAGCAGCGCATCGGCACAAGGCGGGAAGGCGCCCGTGACGGTCTCGAGCCTGCAACAGCTCCTCGCCTTGAAGAACCGCGTGCTGATGGCGTTGCAGCAGCACGGCATCGGCAAGCCGGCGCAGACGGCGGGCGGCGCGTCCGCAGGTGCGCCTGCTGCGCAAGGCGGCGCGCCGGTGCAGAACGGCGCGGCGAACGCTGGCCCGGCGGGCGGTCAACCGGAAGTCTCGCCGATCGCCATGGGTGCCGTGGCGGCGGTCGTCGTGGTGCTGCTCGCGTTGTTCGTGCGCCTGCTCACGCGCAAGCGCAAGAAACCGGCTGAGCAGGCGCCTGAGGTCTCGCCCGAAGCGCACGAGCCGACGGCGTCTGCATCGGCGGCTGCCGCCGTTGCCACCGCGCCTGTGGCCGAAGAGCCGCCGGTATTGCACGAGCCGATTTCGCACGCCGGGGAAGAACCGGGCGTGAACGAAGTCGCGCCTGTGGAGGAAGCGGAGTTTGTGGCGCCGGTTGCGCCGGCAGAACCCGCAGCGGACGAAGTCGCGATCACGCCGGTGCCCACGCCGGTCGTCACTGCCGCGCCGCTCGAGCACGAGGAGGCGCTGCCGCCTACGCTCACCGAGACGCTGCACCCGGCCACACCGCAAGCGCCTTCGGCTGCGCAGGAAGCGCACGCGGCCCACGAACTGCCGCACGGCGTCGAGCCGGGCGAACCGCAGACGCTTGCCGACGCGACCGACGCCGCCAGC